>JBBRKD010000497.1:0-2115 GCA_038218255.1 Hyphomicrobiales bacterium
CAGTTTTCGATGTAGTACAAATCGTGTTCGACGCGATGCTGGATTTTGTCGTGGGTGTCGGTTTCGCCGCGCCAGCCGTTGATCTGGGCCCAACCGGTGATGCCAGGCTTCACGCGGTGGCGGGCAAAGTAGTCATCCACCACTTCGTCGTAGAGCTTGTCGGCGGCCTTGGCCTGCGTCGCATGGGGACGGGGGCCGACGAGCGAAAGGTTGCCGATTAAGACGTTGAACAGCTGTGGCAGTTCATCGAGGCTGGTCTTGCGGATGAAACGGCCGACCTTGGTGACGCGGGGGTCGTCCTTGGTCACGAGCTTGGAGGCCTCCGCGTCGCAGCGGTCGGTGTACATTGAGCGGAACTTATAGATGGCGATCAACTCGTTGTTGAAGCCATAGCGCTTTTGGCGGAACAGAATCGGGCCGCGGCTTTCGAGTTTGATCGCAACCGCAATGGCAGCCATGACAGGGGCCAGCAGGATCAACGCCACGAGGCCGACAGCCTTGTCGAACGCCCATTTCGAGACGGTGCCCCAATCGGCAATCGGTTTGTCGTAGAGATCGATCATCGCAACTGAGCCGACGTGGGAATACGTGCCGGGCGTAAAACGAAGCTTCGTCGCACGCGCTGGCAACTTGATCTCGGTCGGCAGCACGGCGAGGCTGCGGGTCACGGCGGCGAGACGGTCTTCGGCTGAGATCGGCAACGACACGATGACGAGGTCGAGGCGGGTTGCGCGGCCAAATGAGACGAGATCGGCGAGGCCGCCGAGGCGGGGATAGCCCGCAATGAGCTTGGCCGAGCGGATGTCGTCGCGGTCATCGAAGATGCCGCAAATGCGGATGTCGCCCGATAGATCGGCTTCGAGGGCTGCGATCAGGTCGGCGGTCACTTCGCCCGTGCCGTAGATGGCGGCGCGGCGGTACAGACGGCCGGTCCGGGCGAGCGTGCGCAGCCACGTCGACAAGATGAGACGGCCCAGAATGAGACCCATGCCGCCAAAAGCGAACCAGGCGGCAAGCCAGACGCGGGAGAACTCGGTGCCAGCCTTGGCAAAGACGACGGCTGCCATCAGCGCGGTGAAGGCGACCGCCCAGCCCGCGAGAAGTCGGGGCACGTTGCCGATGGCCGACGACAGCGCCGACATGGCGTAGAGGCCGAACAATTCCAGCGACAGGATCGTGGTCAGGCCGATCGCGATGTAGGCGGCGGCATAGTACGCGTTTTCGTGAAGGAGCGGCTCGTCGACATAGACGAAGGCGATAGTCAAACCGATGAGCGCGATCAGCAAACCTTCGAAAGCGCGAAAGGCACCGCGCACAACCACGGGCGACACGAGGCTCGATGTGTTTGCGTAGGAAAAATCGGCGAGCCGGGGCACTGAAAGCGACACCGCCCCTTGGAAGGTGCGGTCGAACTGTGGGGAAGGCTGCGTCTGGGAGAGCATGGGCATCAACCGGGTGATGGAGACAGGTTGACGGCGGTGAAGCAGGGAGCGTGCCAAAGCGACCGCGATCGCGGGTGCGTCATCGACATGGTTGCGCAGATGTTAAGTGGCGTTCACGTCGGTGGCGCTCGGGCGGGTGCGGACGATGGATATGGGGCGCGATGCGACCTCAGCGTAGAACGACAGGACAGAGGCCGTCATTGCGGCAACCGTGAAGCGTTGCCCAACGGCGGAGCGTAGGCGAAGCGCCCGCTGGCTGGCCAAGACGGGATCGGCAAGCACCTGTGCCATCGCCTGTGTCAAAGCGGGACTGTCTCCGGCCGGGATCAACGGTGTGTCGGTTCCAACGACGATTTCTGGAATGCCGCCGACGTTGGTTGCGATGAGCGGCATGGCGCTGGCTGCAGCCTCCAGGACAACGTAAGGCAGGCTTTCCTTGCGCGATGGGACAATAAGCGTGCGGCCAAGCGGGAAGGCCTTTGCGGCCGTCATCGCTCCAGGGAACGACACGGCGCTTTCGAGGCCCAGCGCGCTGGCGCGATCGCGCAACATCGCGCCATCGGGGCCAGAGCCGACGATGACGGCGCGGGCAGGTGTGGTGCGCGTCGCGTTTAGAGCCGCCAGCGCCGACAGCAGCACGTCGATGCCTTTCAAGGCGCGCAGCTCGCCGATG
>JBBRKD010000498.1:0-2100 GCA_038218255.1 Hyphomicrobiales bacterium
GGCTGCTGCTGGCGGGCCTCGTCTTGATGGTGTGTGCGCGCATTGCCTTCGATCTCGTGACCACACCTGCTGAATTGTATTCCATGAGCTTCACCCGGGAGGGGCGGCCATGATGTTTGGACGCGTCGTTCATCGCCTGGGGTTTGCAGCGCTCGTGGGCGGTCTCGTTGCGTGGGGGCAGCCCTTGAGCGCTGCGCCTAAGCCGTCTGACGCCCAGCCTGTCGGGCAACCTGTCGCCCAGCCAGCCGCGCTGCCTGCCGTCCGGCTTGAGGCTGACGTCTCGCTGCGATCGATCCCGGTCGATGTCCGGTTTTCGGGCGCGCGTGTCGTCATCTTCGGCTCCGTCGACCCGGTCGGCGTCGCAGCGCTCGATCCCCGGTCGTTCGACATTGTTGCCATCATCCGCGCCCCGTCGTCTGAGTTGACCGTGCGCCGCAAAGCCAATGTCGGCGGAGTCTGGCTCAATACGCGCAGCGTCGTGTTCGAACAGGCACCGCGCTATTACGCCGTGGTCTCGACGCGCCCGCTGGAAGTGGTTGCGACCAAAGCGACGCTCGCCGATCTCGGGATTGGGCTGGAGCAGGTGCCGATCGTTGCCGCCGTTGGCGATCCAGCGCGCACGGATGCGGCGTTGATGGACGATTTTCGCAAGGCGGCGATCGCGCTTGGAATTAGGCGCAAGCAGTATGTCCGATTGGACAATGCGATCATGTTCGTCGGCAAGAGCCTGTTTCGCGGCGAGATCGATCTTCCAGCCGACGTTCCGGTCGGCGACCTTCAGGTCAACGTGTACCTGTTCCGGGGCGGCGACCTGCTCGACCGCCGCGACAGCCGTGTGCGGCTCGTCCGTGAGGGCTTTGAAGACGTCATCTATGGCTTTGCGCAGGATCGGTCGTTCGCCTACGGGCTCGCAACCGTCGCTATGGCCCTCGTCATCGGCCTCATGGCGTCGTTCCTTGTTAGCTTGCGACGCCCGTAGGCGCAGACCTTTGTAGGGTCGCCAGACCCCGTCGGCCGTTGTTGGCCTGTGTTGTGTTGGCCAGTGCGCTTCAGCACCCGGCGGGTGGTGTTTTTCCCACTCGGATTTGTCAGTGGGCCTACCCGTAAGGCGAGAAACGCAAGCGCAGAAGGGCTGGAACGTGCAGCCGCAGACGGTCACGCTTGACCCAATACCAAAGTTGAAGCTCTGTACGCGCAAAGATCAAGAGTGCGGCGTTCAGGGAGAGCGACATGAAGGTTTGCATCTACGGTGCGGGCGCGATTGGTGCGCATATTGGCGTGCTGTTGAAACTGGCAGGTGTCGACGTTTCGCTCATCTCCCGCGGCGCTAGCCTTGAAGCGATCAAGGCCAACGGCCTCACGCTGATCACCAATGGCGAAACAAAAGTCGCGCGCATGCCGGTGACGAGCAACCCGGCCGATCTGGGGCACCAGGACTACGTGATCATCGCGCTGAAATCCCATCAGGCGTGGGAATCGGCTGAACAAATGCGCCCGCTGCTTGGCCCAAACACGGCCGTCGTTACGGCGCAAAACGGTGTGCCGTGGTGGTATTTCCACGGGATGGAGGGTCGCTATGCCGACCTCCAGATGGACAGCGTTGATCCGCAAGGGCGCCAGTGGGCCACAATCGGTCCCGACCGGGCGATCGGCTGCACGGTGTATCCAGCAGCCGAGATCACGGCACCGGGTGTCATCACGCACACGTACGGCGACCGCTATAACCTGGGCGAGCCCAACCGCCAGATCACACCGCGTGTGACCGCACTCGGCAAGGCGTTCGAGGCCGCTGGTTTGAAGTGCAAGGTCTATGACGACATCCGCGACGACATCTGGCTGAAGTTGTGGGGCAACCTGTGTTTTAACCCGATCTCGGCGCTCACGCATGCCACGCTCGACGTGGTCGCAACCGATCCCGGCACCCGCATGGTCGCCCGCCAGATGATGGAAGAAGCCGAAACGCTCGCGCGTAAGTTGGGCGTGACCTTCCGGGTGGATATCGAGCGCCGGATCAATGGGGCGGCCTCTGTTGGTGCCCACCGCACGTCGATGCTGCAAGACCTCGATAAGAAGCGCCCGCTTGAGCTCGACGCGTTGCTG
>JBBRKD010000499.1:0-2100 GCA_038218255.1 Hyphomicrobiales bacterium
GGCAATTTTGCAGCCCCGATCAGCAGCGCTGCCCTGGCAATCGCCTCAGCCAAGACAACCGGCCGACCCGCGATCGACGGCGTGGCCTGCGGCAACGTCCGCTCGAAGCCCTCGGTTGCCTTCGGGCATCCGTTCTTGAGAACTGTGAGCTTGCCGCCCTGCGACGACACTTCGAGATCGTCACACAGAATGCCGCAAAACGGGCAGGGCACGTCGGTCATCGTCGCAGCTATCGGGCCTGACGGCGGTGTGGTCATCAGTTTGCGTGCCTTCTCCTAAAGTCGCACATCCAAAGCACGCGATGGTCAGCCGCACAACCGTTCGATGTTTTGGCCGTACCAACACACGACTGCTTTGCAGGGCGAGACAACTTTCCAGCAGCCGACCGGCGGCGGCGTGTGCGTCTAGCCAGGCGAGGCGGTCGCGTGTAGACATCGCAGCTGAAAACACCGTTGTGCCGTGCCGTCCGCGCGCGTCGGCCGCAACACCACCTGAGGCGAGCGCCCGACATGGCAAAGCATCTGATCGTCGATGGCATCCCGGTCGAGGTCGAGGACGGCACGACGTTGCTGCAGGCGTGCGAGCAGGCAGGCGCCGAGATCCCGCGCTTTTGCTACCACGAGCGGCTGTCGATCGCTGGTAACTGCCGGATGTGCCTCGTCGAAGTCCAAGGCTCGCCCAAGCCGATCGCCTCGTGCGCCATGGGCGTCAACGATCTGCCCCCCAACAAAGACGGCAGCCCCAAGATCATTTCCACCCGGTCTCCGCTCGTCAAAAAAGCGCGCGAAGGCGTGATGGAATTTCTGCTGATCAATCATCCGCTGGATTGCCCCATCTGCGACCAGGGCGGCGAATGCGATCTGCAGGATCAGGCGCAAGCTTATGGACGCGGCGGCTCGCGCTACAGCGAAAATAAGCGCGCGGTCGAAGATAAGTACTTAGGCCCGCTCATCAAAACCGTGATGACGCGTTGCATCCACTGCACGCGCTGCGTCCGCTACATGACCGAAGTCGCAGGCGTCGAAGAACTTGGCCTTATCGGGCGCGGCGAGGATGCCGAAATCACGACCTACCTCGAAAAGGGCATTCTGTCTGAGATGTCGGCCAATGTCGTCGATCTATGTCCCGTGGGCGCGCTCACCCATCGCCCTTGGGCGCACAACGCGCGGCCGTGGGAGATGAAAGGCACCGAATCGATCGACGTCATGGACGCGGTCGGGTCCGCCATCCGCGTGGATACGCGCGGCCGTGACGTGCTGCGCATTCTGCCGCGCACCAACGATGCCGTGAACGAGGAATGGATTTCCGACAAGACGCGCCACGTCGCCGATGGTCTGCGCACCCAGCGGCTCGACACGCCCTATGTCAGGGTTGACGGCGTTCTCCAGCCAGCGTCCTGGGACGACGCGCTTGCAGCCGTTGCCGCTCGCCTTGGTGCGGCCGGCCCCGAGCGGGTCGGCGCGATCGTTGGCGATCTCGCAGGCGCGGAAGAGATTTTCGCGCTGAAGGATTTGATGGACCGGCTCGGCGTCAAAAGCATCGACTGCCGGCAAGACGGCGCCAAGCTCGACCCCGCACTTGGCCGTGCCTCCTATCTGTTCAACGCCACGATCGAGGGCATTGAGCAGGCCGACTGCATTTTGCTCGTTGGCACCAATCCACGTCTCGAAGCCGCTGTCTTGAACGCCCGTATCTTGAAGCGGCACAAGCAGGGCGGCCTCCGGGTCGGCCTGATCGGCGAGCGAACAGCGCTGAGTTATCCCTATGAACAACTCGGCGCTGGCCCAGATACGTTGGCCGCTGTAGCCGACGGATCGCATACGTTCGCAGCCCATCTTGGGGCCGCCAAACGCCCGATGATCATCGTCGGTCCTGCGGCCTACGCGCGCCCAGATGGCTCAGCGATCCTGGCGCTCGCTGCCCGCGTTGCGACAGCCGCGCTTGTGGGTTCGGATGCTGGATGGTCGGCTTTCAACGTGCTGCACAGCGCAGCCTCCCGCGTCGCCGGGCTCGATCTCGGCTTCGTGCCGGGCTCAGGCGGCTTCGACGTCGCCCAGCAGATGTCCGCCAGCGGTCGCGGCGCGCTCGATGTGCTCTATC
>JBBRKD010000500.1:0-2093 GCA_038218255.1 Hyphomicrobiales bacterium
GTTCGCTCGGTCTTCAAGGACGAGAAGAAGCTCTCCATGGCAGCGTTGTCCCAGACGTTGCCTGACCGGCTCATCGAGCAGACCACGCCGTGATCGGCCATCAATCGCTGGAACTGCTCGCTGGTGTATTGGGCGGATTCAACCGGTCGTCGCAACACCTAGAAATTGGAGGTTGTGATGACGGCTTACAGACGCGCCTCGGATCGCTGCACAAGAAAGTTGCGTGCGCCCGGGCGACCGCCGGCCTGGCAGCGTGAGAATCACCGCCGGTTCTGGCAGGCTATCGCCTTGGGCCGCTCGAGCGAGGAGGCCGCCGCGGATGCCAGGGTATCAATGCCCATTGGTCCGCGCTGGTTTCGGAGTGCAGGAGGTATGCCGCCAACGCATCTGGCGCCGTCAGCGAAGCCGCCGTCGAAGCGCTATCTTTCTTTTCATGAGCGGGAGGAAATTGCGATTGAGCTTGCCAAAGGGATCAGTATCCGTGCCATCGCCCACAAACTAGCGCGGTCGCCGAGCACAATCTCTCGGGAAGTGAGACGCAATGCCGCAACGCGAAGCGGTAACTTGGATTACCGGGCCAGTGCAGCCCAGTGGCACGCAGATCGTGCAGCCCGGCGACCTCGGCCGAGCAAGCTGGCGGCCAATGCCTCTCTGCGCGTTTACGTGGAGGAGCACCTCGCCGGGAAGGTTACCGATGGGAGAGGTGTCGGCTTTGACGGTCCCAAAGTTGTATGGAAGAAGCGACGTGCCGTCCACCGGCAGAGTAGGCGTTGGTCGATGGCCTGGAGTCCGGAGCAGATCGCCCGTCGGCTTCGGATAGATCACCCGGAGGATCCTGCCATGCGGATCAGCCATGAGGCGATCTATCAGTCCCTTTACATCCAGGGGCGCGGAGCATTGCGCCGGGAACTGACGGCTTGCTTGCGGTCAGGCCGGGCCCTGCGTGTACCGCGCGAACGGACTCGAGGCCGCAACAAATCCTTCGTCGAAGAAGCCATCATGATAAGCGACCGTCCGGCCGAGATTGCCGATCGGGCTGTACCCGGCCATTGGGAAGGCGACCTCATCCTAGGCCTCGGCAGCTCGGCGATTGGCACCCTCGTGGAACGAAACACCCGCTTCACCATGCTGCTCCACCTGCCGCGGATGGATGGCTATCATCATCGCCAAAGCATCAAGAACGGGCCACCACTTGCCGGCCACGGCGCCGAAGCGGTCCGCAAGGCCATCGCCCGATCCATGGGCAAACTTCCCGAGCAATTGCGCCAGTCACTAACCTGGGACCAGGGAGCGGAAATGGCTCAGCACGCCAGCTTGCGCATGGACACCGGGCTGGAAATCTACTTCTGCGATCCGCAAAGCCCCTGGCAGCGGGGCTCTAATGAAAACACCAACGGCTTGCTACGACAGTACTTCCCCAAGGGCACTGATCTCAGCCAGCACACAGCCAGGGAGCTGGATGCCGTCGCCTATGCGCTGAATACGAGGCCGCGCAAAACGCTTGGTTGGAAGACGCCGGTTGAACTACTCGACCAATTCCTTCGAACAGGATAAGCCCGTGTTGCGACGACCGGTTGAATCCGCCTTGGCTGCCACGGTCGGAATGATGCAGCAGCGCGTCCGGTTTGCCGCGTCGCCAGATCGCCATCACCAGGGCATCGGTGACGAGCTGTGCCGTCATCGCCGTACTCATTGACCAGCCGACCACCCGCCGCGAGAACAGATCAACGACGGCGGCTACATAAAGCCAGCCTTCCGCCGTCCAAACATACGTGAAGTCAGCGATCCATTTGCGGTTGGGAGCGGGCGCTTCGAAGGAGCGGTCGAGTACGTTGGGAGCGACGGCGGCGATCTGCCGCTCACCCAGATCGGGCGGCAGTCGACGCCGTCGCGGGCGTGCTTTAAGGGCCTGCAGCCGCATCAATCGTTCGATCCGGTGTAGCCCGCAGGATACCCCTTCGGCCAGCAGGTCGTGCCACACCCGCCTGGCGCCATAGGTCCGGTCGCTGGCCAGGAAGCTGGCTCGAACCTTCGCGCCAAGCTCTTCTTCGCTCCGGCTGCGTTCACTGCGCGGCCGCGTCAGCCATGCATAG
>JBBRKD010000501.1:0-2078 GCA_038218255.1 Hyphomicrobiales bacterium
CCTGCGCCGTGTCGGCGGGGTCGGCTCGGCTGCCGGAATGGACGACGGCGCTTCGGGAGCGGCAACAATCATTGCCACGGTATCGTTCGGTAGAGGCGTCCCGACAATTTTTCCGGGCACCAGTGGCTCGGGTTGGGCCGATGCGACGAGCGCGATGGTCCCCACCAGGCGATAGCCGACCTTGGTAATCGTTTCGATGCGAAACGCGCCGTCACCGTGTTCTTCGGCGAGCTTGCGAAGTCGCGAGATGACCCGGTTGATGGAATCGTCGCCGACAATACGGCCGTCCCAGCATTGGCGCACCATATCGTCGCGCGAAACGATCCCGCCGTTGGCCATGGCAAGCACCACAAGAACCTGCATGACGCGCGGCTCAAGCGTTTCCGAGCGTACCGCGGTCACCTGGCGTAGCGCCGGCTCGACCGTGATCGGGCCAACCCGGAACGCCGAAGCATGCGCAAGATCAATCTGGTCAGTCGTTGCCATGTCGCAGTCGAAACTAGCCCAATGGTGCAATGTTGATAGCCCTGCCGACACGCTTTCACCATCATCGGCAAATCATCGGGCAATCATCGGACAGGCATCCGACAAAACGGATGGGGCTGACATAGATAGGGTTACTTGGATTACTTGAACCACCAGCTCATCAGGGTTTCCTGCATACGCCCGATGGGACGGTAGTTGAAGCGCCATTCGCACTCCTTGATGAACAGGTGGAAGTGCTGCCGGGGAATGCCGTTGTAGCCGCGCAGGCGGCGCTTGGCCTGGTTCCAGAAGTTCTCGATGCCGTTGATGTGATTATGTTTGTCGGCAAACAGCTTGGAGTGGTTGATCCGGTGGTGCTTGAACTCGGACACATCGAGCACATCATAGCTTCTGAAGCTATCCGTGTAGACCACGCTGTCGGGCCTGATCTTGTTACGAATGATCGGAATAAGCGTGTCGGAACGGGCATTTGCGATGATCGCGACATGGACCTTGCCCTGCCGCTTGAGCAGCCCGAACACCGGCACCTTGCCTGCGGCTCCGCGCCCACGCTTGCCTTTGCGGTGACCGCCGAAGTAGCTCTCATCGACCTCGATCTCGCCCGCAAGCAGCTCGGGCGCTTCCGCCGCAAGAGCATCGAAAATCACCTCGCGCAGCTTGTGGTAGAACAGGATGGCGGTGTTGCGATTGACCCCCGCAATCTCCGCCGCTGACCGGGCCGATACCCCGCCGCAGAAATACTTGATCAGTTCTTCCTGGACACCCCGCCGAAGGCGGCTCCGCCGGCGCTCTCTAACCATATGACATACATAGCCTTTATCTGCTATCTATGTCAGCCCCAAACGGATTTATATCATATTGTTACTAATCGGTTCTGCATGATTTCAGGCCATCGCCCCGGATGGTCCGGCGGTCACAGATCGAGGACATCGCTGGCCCGCCGCATCCACACCGCGGCCATCGATGTCTGCTTGGTTGAACCAAACAAGCGCGATCTTGCGGCGAAGGCCAACTCAAAGCGCTGCTCTCAGACTGCCGTTTCGGGCGCCCGCACCGCCGTAGCAATGGCAATGGCACCGCAAATCGCTTGGCACCGAATCCCTCAGCCGGCGCGAATGAAGCGCCGCGCGATTGCGGGCAGAATGACTGACAATGAGCCGGATGCGGCCATTTCCGGCCACTCACCATCAGCCGGACAGCTTGTTGAGCAACACAAAAAGCGAACCCGACAGCATCGCCACCGTTTGCGTCGGCACCCAGCCTCACCCAAAGAATCTTCAGAAGTGTTCGAACTGATCCAGCGTCGCCGCTAAGGCGGGGAGTTGCCAGCGGAACAGCCTTCCGACACGATCCTTTTTCGAGGATGCCATGAAACGTCTGCACAACAAGGTTTGCGTGATCACCGGCGCTGCGCGGGGCATCGGCCGCGCGATTGCGGCGCGGTTCCATGACGAGGGTGCGCTGGTCGTCGTCACCGATATCGACGAAGCCGCAGGCGCCACCATCGCCGCCGGGATCGGGTGCGCGTTCCACAAGCTCGATGTGCGCCAAGAGGCTGACTGGTTGCGTCTGGCCGAGGCGGTTCCGGTGGC
>JBBRKD010000502.1:0-2063 GCA_038218255.1 Hyphomicrobiales bacterium
ACTGGTTTTTTTGCACCGCAGCAAGCAGACTAGACTGTCTCTCGCGGCGCCTGCGTCTTGCGGCCGAAGTTCACACGCTCGCACATCGCAACTGTTGCCCCCTGATTATGGCAGCACTCCGCTTTGGTCCAGCGCCTCGGCGCCAATCGAGGCCCCTGCTGCGATAGAACTGCTTTTCATCACAAAGTAGGTGTCGACGGCGGCTGCTAGGCCACGCGCGACCTGCCGCTGCCACTGCGGTGACGCCAACTGCAGTTCCTCTGCCGGATGGCTCAAAAAACCGAGCTCAATTAGAATGCTGGGCGCATGTGGCTGCTTGAGAACGCGAAACGCGGCTGCGCGTTCCGGTTGCCGTGCCAACGAGCCGGACTTGCCAAGCTGGGTGACAACAGATCGGGACAGGAGGTGGGAAAATACCGCCGTTTCCCGCGCGGTCAGCTCAAACAGGATGTTTTTGACGTCATCGCGCTCGACGGATGGTATCTGGTCGATGCCGGCCGCCAGATCGGCTGCATTCTCTTTGTCCGCCATGGCGCGTGCCTGTTCGTCCGACGCCCGCTCGGACAATGTGTACACGCTTGCGCCCCGGATACCTTTACCGGTGGCCGGGTCGTCGACCGCATCTGCATGCAGTGAAATGAACAGATCGGCTTTTGCCTGCCCCGCCATGGTGACCCGCCGGTCGAGTGGTACGAACGTATCGTCGGCCCGCGTCATCTGCACGTCGTAGCGCCCGTTCGCCAAAAGCGCCGACCTGAGTTGCAGCGCAACAGCAAGCACGACGACTTTTTCGCTGATCTTTCCAGCTCCGATCGCGCCTGGATCAATCCCGCCATGCCCCGGATCGATCATTACCCGCGGCTTCGACCGTGGTACCGCGCCCGCCGTATCGTCAAAGACGGCAGGCTTGACGGCTGCTGATGGCACCCGTGCACGCGCTGACCCGGTGCCGTTTCCAAATTCGGCGGGCTGCATGGGCGAGAGCGCTAAAGTCAGCCGTACCCCACCCTCGTTTCGCGAGTCCATGGATGCGCGGGCAATGGCAACAGGTCCGGAGGTATCGATCACGACGCGACCGCGCCCGTCTGCGAACGCGCCGTGGCGGATCGCCTTCACCAGTCCGCCCGGCCTCACGCTGTCTCCGCCGGATACCTGGAACGCCACGCCTGGGAGATCAATCACCACCCGATAGGGATTGGCAAGCGTGAATGCCTCGGCGGTGACGCCCTGCGTCAGGTCGATCGTCACATCCGTGCGATTGCGATCCGAGCCGACGCCAATTGCCGTCGCAACCACCGGCGTGCCTACCGTCGCAACCACGGGCGAGCCCACCGCCGTGCCCTGGGCCACGGCTGCCGTGAATGGGACTCCAACGGCCAGCAAACAGGCTGCAACGACGGCCGCATTCGATGTGGACGCCATGATTGCGCCGATCGACGCTCTGCTCGCAGCCTCCCCGTTCGACACGTTGAAATCCCCGGTCGTAAGCTGCGGCGAAGCGCGTTCTTGAGGTTGCACGCCGCGTTTGCGTTGGACTTGTAACCGACACGCAACCGCAACGGCGCCTCAAGAGTGTTCATTAGGATCAAGCGTTCATTATACTCTCTTGCACCAAGCGTGATCAAAGCATACTGTTCGTTAGCCCACATGTGTTTCGAGCGCCCAAGCGCTTGGGATGACGGTTGAGACGGCCGGACTGGCTGAATTTGCCGTTCTCACGTGGGCAGTATGATGCTGCGTCCGGTTTTGGCAGACGTGCGACGAAATCTTGTTTTTGTCCGCATCAAAGTCAGTCAGGGCGCGCAGTCGCGGCGGGGATCACGCAAGCGCGCCAGGGATTTGGCAGTCGATTGTGTGGTCAGGACTCGGCTTGATCCACTCGGCTTGGTTGGGCGGTGAGGTCTGCGGCCACGGTTGGCTTGGATGCGTACTCTATCGCATTCGCGCGCCGATCGAGCCAACGATCGTTGGTGCGGCCCTGGATGAAACAGTCAAGCAACCCAAAACCACTTAGCTATTTGAACACCCGTGTGTGCCCATAAGAGTTGAAAGTTGCCGTTATA
>JBBRKD010000503.1:0-2061 GCA_038218255.1 Hyphomicrobiales bacterium
TGGCCTGACGTTCGAACAGGTTGCCAAACTGCAGGTGCAGGCGCCTGAACTCGCGCCCTTCATCACCGAGCCGACCTGGGTCAGAACCTATCAGGCGCGGTCGCGCCCGGAGGCCTTGGCCATGGGCCACATCGTCGGCTACGTCGGCGCGGTCGACCGCAGGGCGCTCGACGACGATGCCGTGTTGCGGGCGTCGGAAGCGCGGGTCGGCAAGGCCGGCGTCGAAGGCGGCATGGACGTCGACTTACGCGGGTTGGCCGGCCAGACCAGCATCGAGGTGAATGCCCGCGGGCGGCAGGTGCGCGAACTGGGCCAACAGTTGCCCGTTGCTGGCCGTGACGTCACCCTCACCGTCGATGCAGCCCTCCAAACCAGTATCATGGCGCGGCTCGCGCGTGACGGGCGTCCCGGTGCCGCCGTCGTGCTAAGCGTCGAAACCGGTGCCGTCGTCGCCATGGCATCGACGCCGACGTTTGATCCAGGCGACCTGTTCGGGGCTGGCTCGCGGCAGGCGTGGCAAGGGTTGATGGCGTCAAGCGACCGGCCACTCCTCAATCGTGCGATCGGGGGACAGTATCCGCCAGGATCGACGTTCAAGATGGTCACAGCGTTGGCAGCGCTAGAAGCTGGAACCGTCGAACTGCGCGAGAAGATCGAATGCTGGGGCGATGTCACCTATGCTGGCCACACGTTCCGGTGCTGGAACCGCAAGGGCCATATCGCCAGCGACCTCCACAAGGCGCTGCGCGAAAGTTGCGACTGCTATTTCTATGAGGCCGCACGCCGGACGGGGATCGACGCCATCAGCGCCATGTCCAAGACGCTTGGCCTTGGAATGACGTTTGACATGGGCATGGCTGGCCAGAAGGCGGGGCTCATCCCGACGCAAGCCTGGAAGCGCAACCGCGGCAAAACGGGTTGGCTGCTCGGCGATACGGTGCAGGCTGGCATCGGGCAGGGCTATGTGCTCGCAACGCCGCTTCAGCTTGCCGTGATGACAGCGCGTCTGGCAACCGGGCGCGCCGTTATCCCAACGCTGCTCGCGCGATCGCCCGGTGATCCACATCCCGCGTTCGCGCCGCTGGCGATCTCACCTGCAGCTCTCGCAGCCGTGCGGCGGGGCATGGTCGCCGTCGTCAACGAGCCGGGCGGCACGGGGCAGGCTGCCGGGCTCGATGACGGTCGGCCAGCCGTTGCTGGAAAGACCGGCACGTCGCAGGTCAGCCGCCACTCAGCCGACCGCGACCGCACGGCAATCCTCAAAACGCAACATCGCGACCACGCCCTTTTCGTCGCCTACGTGCCAGCCCAGGCCCCGCGCTACGCGTTGAGTGTTGTCCTTGAGCATGCTGGCGGCGGTGGCGCACAGGCAGCGCCGCTCGCACGCGACGTCATCGAGAGGGTGCTCGACCACAATCAGCCCGTGCCTGAAGCCCAAGCCGAGCCATCGCCAGTGACCCGGCCAGTGACCCGGCCAGTGACCGGGCCAAGTGCGCCAGCACAGCGCGCGGATGCAGGCTAGCCCATGTTCCAGCGCCATCGCGAGCCCACCGCACTCGAACGCATCGGCAGCGTGAATATCGCGGCCGTCGCGCTGATTGCAATGCTCTGCTCCGTCGGCGTCGGGACGCTCTACGCGGCCGCGGGTGGATCGCTCGACCCGTGGGCTGCGCGGCATGCGGCGCGCTGCGCGCTGGGGCTTGCCCTGGTGGTTGGGTGTGCGCTTGTTCCCGTGCGCGTGTGGATGGCGTTGGCGGTCCCTGGCTATCTGGCAGCGCTCGCAGCCTTGATCGCGGTGCCCCTCATCGGCGTCGAAGCCATGGGCGCGCGGCGCTGGTTGAACATCTGGGGGCTGTCGCTGCAGCCCTCCGAGATCATGAAGGTCGCACTCGTACTCGTGCTCTCCTGGTATTACGCGCAGATCGCGCCGCGCCATGTCTCAACGCCGCTGTATGTCGCGGTGCCGCTGCTGCTGATCGCGCTCCCGGTCGCACTCACGCTGCGGCAGCCCGATCTCGGCACGGCGATCCTTTTCGCCGGGTTGGGGCTCGGCATCGTGTT
>JBBRKD010000504.1:0-2055 GCA_038218255.1 Hyphomicrobiales bacterium
GGTTGGATCTGTGGCCGACCCAGCGCGCCCCACGGAGCACTTCACCGTCGAGCTGTTGATCGATGGTCTCGTGATTATGGCGGCTTATGCCGACCACTACACGCAGAGAGGTGAGAACAACCAGGTCGGCGACGGATGCCACGGATTTACATTCCAAATCCAGCAAGCCATCATCGAAAATGCTGTCGTGGCCGAAGCCCGAGTGGCCAACCTTGGCATAGCGGTTGGCTCACCGATTTTCCTCAGCCCATTGCGGGAGAAATCGACCCCGGCGACGGACCATTTCCGCTGGCTTGGAGGCCTGCGATTTGCCGGCTGGGTTGCGGATGAGAGCCGTAAGGTTGTCCATCTGACAGTGGCCGTTGACGGCGCGCAAATCCTCCAAGTCAGCACATTTGGATGGGCGCAGGCTGGTGATGATGTTAACAAGGATCGTCCAGTTCGGGCGTTCGACTTTCAGCTGCCCGAACGCTTTGCGGATGGTTGCGTCCGATGGGTGAATGTGTCGAAGGATAGCGGCGAAGCTCTGTCTAATGGTCCGTTGCCGTTTGTCGCGTTCCCTGACGGGCTTGCCGCAGCCATAAGCGGCTTTGGCGAACTTGAGTCAGAGCGGTTGCGGGGCGAGATGTACGATCATCTGATTCCGATGTCGCTGCCGATGTCGCAATACGAGGCTTGGCAAGAGCGTTTCCCGCTTCCCGCTGCACCCGCGAGCTCATTCCACTGCGCAGTGGTGCTGGTGGGTCATGGGCCGATTGAAGCAACGCTCGATAGCCTCGAGAATCAGACCCATGGTCTATGGGCTGCCTGCGCGCTCGACGAGGATGCGCCCACGGCCTTCGAGGCTTCGGCGGCACGCACCTTTCTCAGTGAGGACGCCACAGATAGCGACTTCGTTGTATTCGCGCTTGCGGGTACCGTTTTCGAGCCCGACGCCCTACGACGAATCCTCGAGGCATTCTCCGACTTTGACGAAGCCGTTGCCGTTTATGGCGATACCAATGTTTTGGCTGCGGACGGCGGTGTTTGGCCGCTCGCCTTCCCGGCGTTCGATTATGAACGGCTACTTGAACAGGGTTACTGCGCCCATCTGTTTGCCCTTCGTCGCGGTATCGCGGAAAGCCTGCTCGCCGCATCGCCGTCCAATTTGTACCGGCTCTTCAACGCGCTGTTTGATCAAGGGTCCCTCGCTGCGGCCCAGGTGATCCACCTCCCCGGCGCGCTCGGCACGCTGCCGTCGTTTGATCGCTCGATGGCCTCCCTAGAACTGCGCGAGGCCACCGAACTTCACTTAAAAAGCAGGCAGATCGCAACAATCGTAACCTCGTCGTCGCCGGGTGTACTGCCCGCCGTCAGGGTTCAGCGCGAGCAGGCGAACGGTCGAACCACCATCATCATTCCGACGCGCGACCGACTCGATCTTTTGCGCGATTGCCTGACGTCGATCGAGCCCGCCGCTACAAAATCTGGCGCCGACATTCTCATTGTCGACAATGACAGCACCGACCACGCCACGCTGGATTATCTGGCAAAGATAACCAAAGGAGGCAACAAGCGCACCCAAGTCATGCGTGTCCCCGGTCCTTTCAATTTCGCGAAACTGAATAACATCGCGGCGCGGGCAGTCCGATCCGACTATCTTTGCCTCCTGAACAACGATGTCCAGGCAAACGACCCGGACTGGTTAGACGAGTTGCTCGGCCGGATGGCGGATCCCGATGTCGGTGCGGTTGGCGCGCTGTTGCTGTGGCCGAGCGGCGTGGTTCAGCACGGCGGCGTGGTCCTGGGTCCTAATTTTGCGGCCACCCACGCCTTCAATGACCGCCTCGCGGATGAACCAGGGTATGGCGATCTGCTGCGAGTTGCGCATGAATGCAGTGCCGTCACCGCCGCCTGCCTGCTGACGCGCCGCGCCGATTATCTCGATGTCGGCGGCATGGACGAGGTTCGCCTGACCGTCTCATTTAACGATGTCGATTATTGCCTGCGCCTCCGCGAGGCCGGCAAGCGTATCATTTTGACGCCGCATGCCAGGCTCACGCACTTGGAATCAGC
>JBBRKD010000505.1:0-2053 GCA_038218255.1 Hyphomicrobiales bacterium
TGTGCGTCTGGTCCATAAGCCGTTCTTGCGAACTCCACTGACCGCGGCCGCTCCCCGCCAATCGCGGTCATTCGGCTAACGGTCGAGAGGGGGCGTCAGGATGGTGTCCCAGGACGTGGTGTAGCTGGGGATGGTTCCCGCGTATTCCGGCGTCAGCCTGAGCCGTTCATGTTCCGGGCACTGCCGAGAGCACGATGATGGGATTGTCGCTCAATGGGGCCATGGTTTCAAGGGTCATGTAGCGCGCCCGCTGGACGGCCCATTCGTCGCTCTGTTCCATGAGGATGGCGCCGACGAGGCGGGTGATCGCGGCCTCGTTGGGGAAGATGCCAACGACGTCGGTGCGGCGCTTGATCTCGCCGTTGAGGCGTTCGATGGGGTTGGTGCTGTGGAGCTTCGTCCGGTGCTCCTTGGGGAAGGTCATATAGGCCAGCACATCGGGTTCGGCATCGTCCAGCAAGGCTGCCAGCTTTGGTAGTTTGGGCCGCATCTGATCGGCGACCGCGCGCCATTGCTGGCTTGCCGCCTCGGGCGTCTCTTGCGCAAAAGCGGTAGCGATGAACGCCGAGACAACCCGTCTGCCGCTCTTGCCGGCGTGCGCCAGCGCGTTCCTCATGAAGTGCACCCGGCAGCGCTGCCAGCTCGCGCACAGCAGCTTGGAGACGGCGGCCTTGATACCTTCGTGGGCATCCGAGATGACCAGCTTGACGCCGCGCAGGCCCCGGCGTGCAAGCTTGCGCAGGAAGGCGGTCCAGAACGGCTCGGCCTCCGATGGGCCAATGTCCATGCCCAGCACTTCGCGCCTGCCGTCGCTGTTGACGCCGACGGCGACGATCACTGCGACCGAGACGATCCGCCCGTTCTGGCGGACCTTCACATAGGTTGCGTCGATCCACAGGTAGGGCCAGTCGCCCTCGATCGGACGGTCGAGGAAGGCGTTCACGCGCTCATCGATGTTCTCACACAACCGGCTGACCTGGCTCTTGGAGATGCCGTCCATCCCCAAGGCTTTGACCAGATCATCGACCGAGCGGGTCGAGATACCCTGGATGTAGGCCTCCTGGATCACCGCGGTCAGCGCCTTCTCGGCCATCCGGCGCGGTTCAAGAAAGCCCGGAAAGTAGGAGCCCTTGCGCAGCTTGGGTATCCGCAGTTCGACTGTTCCCGCTCGCGTCTGCCAGTCGCGCTCGCGGTGACCGTTGCGCTGGACGAGCCGACCGGGCGACTTCTCGCCGTAGCCAGCGCCGGTCAGGCCACCAACCTCCATCTCCATCAACCGCTCGGCGGCAAACGAGATCATGTCGCGCAAAATATCGGCGTCGGAGGCCTTCTCCACCAGCGAGCGCAGGTGCATCATCGGATCGGTCATCGTGGTTCCTTCCATCAGGTTCGAGTGTCGCAACCCAAACCTAACCGGAAATCACGGTGACCACCTCAATCCCCAGCTACACCACGTCCTGGGACACCATCCCCGCAATTGGCGCCTGCCAGCAGAAATTGCCGCTTCCCTTCGTGGCTATGCGCAAGGAATTGCACAGTGCCGCCGAAGGGTCGGCCATGACCCATAATTCGTCCGGGGGGCGCGACTGACAACCCTTGCTCAATAAGGGGCCACAAAAATGACCAAGCAAAAGAAATGCTGTACTGCGGTTTTGCCCGCCTGCGCGTCACGCTGGTCAACGGCGGCAACGTGCTCGGCGCGCCGCTGACGCTCTCGCCATATGGCATCAACGGCGGGTACTATTACGGGCGCATTGCGGTTAAGTTCTGATCGTCAAACGCTGACAAGGCAGGGCGCGCAACAAAAAACGGGTCGCCCTCACGGATGGCCCCGTTCGGCATTTCAAGCGTGGTCAGGCGATCAAGCGGTCCACACCTTGTCGAGCGCGATCGCGAAGTTCTGCATGTCTTCCATCGAACCCACCGTGGTCCGGCTGACCGTGGGCCAGATCGGCCACGACCGGCCGATCTCGACGCTTTGCGTGCGGAAGGCGGCCTGCACTTGCGCAGCGGGCTTCGTTTTCCAGTCGATCATGATCATGTTGGCGTTGGT
>JBBRKD010000506.1:0-2042 GCA_038218255.1 Hyphomicrobiales bacterium
CGCCGCCAGCGGCGATGAAGGCATCGTCAAGGCGCGCGAACTCAGGCCGCACGTCATCACCCTCGACGTCATGATGCCCAACAAGGACGGGTGGCAGGTGCTCTATGATCTGAAAGCCGATCCCGCCACGCACGACATTCCCGTGATCATGCTGACCATCGTGGATCGCAAGCCGTTGGGTTATCAACTGGGCGCGACCGACTATTTGCTCAAGCCGTTCGACACCGAGGCGGTGCTAGCGGCACTGCATCGCGTCACGGATCACAACGGCGGCCATCCGCTCAAGCGCCTCCTCGTGGCCGACGACGATCCAAACGTCATCGATCTCGTGACGCAATTGCTGGGTTCACAGTATGAAATCGAATCGGCCGACGATGGCGCGGCCGCGCTCGCGGCCGTGGCGCGCCAGCGCCCGGATGTCATCCTGCTCGATCTCATGATGCCTGGCGTGGATGGCTTTGCCGTCATCGATCAACTGCGCCAGGACCCGAATCTCCGAACGATTCCGATCGTGGTGCTGACCGCGAAGAGCCTCTCGGCCGTTGAGATCACTCATCTAAATGCGAGCGTTGCCAAGGTGCTTAACAAGCAGGGGCTGGCCGGGGATGCGCTCAACCAGGAAATCGCCGGTGCGCTCGCGCAAAGATCCGATCGGGCCCAATGACGACGCCCGTCCACGCTGTTTATCCATGAAAAAGATTCTCATTGTCGAAGATGTTGACCTCAACATCGAACTCCTCACCCAACTCCTCGAGGACGACTATGCCCTCGCGATCGCGAAGGACGGCGAACAGGGCGTTGCCCTCGCCGGGAAGGAGCAGCCCGACCTCATTCTGATGGACATGTCGTTGCCGATCATTGACGGCTACGAAGCCACGCGCCGCATCCGGGCCAATGCCCACACCATGCCGATCATCGGGCTTTCAGCCCATGCCATGGCTGGCGATGCCGAGCGGGCCATCGCCGCGGGCTGCAACGATTACCTGACCAAGCCATTGAACGAATCACTGCTCTTCGAAAAGCTGAATGGTTTCCTGAAAGCGTGAGTTGGCTGGCCCATTTCGGCACCGCCTTTCCCCTGCCCTTCCCGTGCCGCGACCGAAGATCCTCATCGTCGACGACGAGCCGTTCAACGTCGACTACCTCGAGCAGGAACTCGACGATCTCGGCTACGACACCGTATCTGCCGCGAACGGCGAACAAGCCCTGGCGCAGGTCGCCGCCGAGTCGCCGGATCTGGTGCTGCTCGACATCATGATGCCGGTGATGGACGGTTTCACCGTGCTCGCGCGCCTCAAGGCAGACGACGCCACCCGCGATCTCCCAGTCATCATCATTTCCGCGATGAACGATCTGACGAGCATCGTGAAAGGCATCAAGGGCGGGGCCGAGGATTATCTGCCCAAGCCCTTCGAGCCGGTGTTGCTGCAGGCGCGCATTTCGTCGGGGCTCGACAAGAAATTGCGCCACGATCGCGAGCACGAATATCTGCGCGAAGTGGAACGCCTCGCCGCCGCCGCGCAGGCGGTGCAGGAAAGCGCCTACGAGGAGGCGGCGATCGCCCCGGTGGCTGCGCGTCCCGATTCGCTCGGCAATCTCGCGCGCGTCTTTCAAAACATGGCCCGCGAAGTCGTGGCGCGCGAGCAACGCCTCAAGCGCCAGTTGCTCCAACTTCAACTCGACATCGAGGAAGAGCGCGGCAGCGCGGGCGACACGGCGGCCGTCTACATTCCGATGGATCGCCGCCAGGCACTCGCCCATGGAACGCAGCTGCCCGAGCGGGCGGACGGGACCGTGCTGGTGGCGGATATTTCCGGCTTCACGCCGCTGACCGCAAGTTTTGCCCGGGAGCTGGGATTGCAGCGGGGCGCCGAGGAAATCACCCGGGTCATCAATCAGGTCTATGCGGTCCTGATCAGTCATGTCCACGCGGCCGGGGGCAGCGTGGTTGGTTTCGGGGGCGACGCCATCACGTGCTGGTTCGCGGCCAAATCGCCCGGACGCGCTGTGGGCTGCGCCCTCGCCATGCAACAATCGATGAA
>JBBRKD010000507.1:0-2035 GCA_038218255.1 Hyphomicrobiales bacterium
GCTCCCACGCACGCTTTGGGGGGGCCTGCGGCGGCACGGCCGAATCAACAAAACCCCGCCCCGCTTAAACAAAACAACGCGACGCTGAAACAAACCAACGCGACTCCGTCGGCCGCCAAGAAGGCTGTTGCGAAGAAGAAATAAGGCACCGCTCCCGATCGGGGCGGGCTGGGGAGCCCGTCCCGGAGAGCCCAACGTCGGTACACCGGGTCAGTAGACCGGCTGGATGCCGATTTTGAGTTCGGGGATGGTGCGCAGCCATGGGTAGCCACGGCTTGCCTGCGTCTTAGCGGCGTCAAACAGCTGCTGCATGTACTCCCGGTCGAAGACGTCCTGGGTCGCGGGCTGGAGCGCGTCGGGATTGGCGGCAAGGCGGAACTCGGCGCCATCGCGCTGGGCTGCGGTGTAGATGCGGTAGATGTCGCCAGAGGCGTGAGAATTGATCAGCAGCGAGAGCGATTGGGCGGTGAGCGCGACGGCTGTCGGCTCCGCGAGTTTGAACTTCGGCACCACGCGACCGTTGCGGATCACATAGATGCGCCTCACGGGCGGCTTTGGATAGTATTTATCGAAATGCTTGAGGTTGAGTGCGGACGGCGTCAGAAATAACTGGCGCGTTACGCCGCCATCGACGTGGATTTCATCGTGCGCCTGACCGTGGGCCTCGACGCCGATCTTAACCGGCGTCATGGCGCCCGGGATTGATGCGGACGCGCGCAGTACATCGCGGAACAGTTGCAGCGCGCGCGGGTCAGAGCTGAGCGCGATTTCGCCCATGTTCCAGACGACCGGGCGCTGGGCGTCAATGTTTGTCGTGCCGATCAGGAGCAGGCGACCCTTACGATATTCGCGGGCCACCGCATTGAGCATCCGGCGGTCGACGTATTTGGCGATGAGCTCGGCCAGCGGCTGTGTATCGGCTAGCGCTACGCCGCCCAACAGGCCAGCCAATGGTTGCTTGATGATAAGATTGTCGTCGCCGTATTGGGTCCAGATCTCTTCAAGCTGCCGGTCGTAGGCCGAACCCAGATAGGCGAACGGCGCGATGAGGGCCCCCGCGCTGATGCCGGTGACAAACTCGAACGTCGGCCGTGTTCCTGCCTTCGTCCAGCCGACGAGCAGGCCCGCGCCATACGCGCCGTCCGAGCCGCCACCCGAGATGGCGAGATAGTGGATGAGGGGTCGCCCGTCTTGGAGGGTGCGCGATTGCGGGGGCCGTTTGAGCGAAGGCATGCGCTGGGCGATGACTTCCTCAGGCGTTGGTGGATTCTCATCGCCCCAAAAGCGAACATGCGCGAGGCCCGGGATGACGGCGGTCGCCTGGGCGGCAGGCGTGATCGTGTCGCGCGGAATGAGCGTTGCGCACGCCGAGAGTGCCACGGCGAGGATGCCGGGCACGCTGTAGCTCAGGTATCGTGCGGCTCTGGCTTTCATGGCGGGTGACGACGCTCAGCTCTAACGCAGCAGTTCTAGCGCGGAAGTCACGCAGCAGTCGTGGTATCGACTACACGACGGGCGCGCGTCCGTCACCGGTCATCTCCCGGCGCGCGCTCTACGCCTTTGCATTTTTGCTTGGCAGCGAGAATCGCGCCACAGTTGTGATCAAAGATCCACAGGCGTATTACGGCGCTGGCGTTAAAACGCTGTCGGACAGAGGTTTGATGCAGATCATCCGCCTGCGATTGATGGGCTTCAAATCGTTCGTGGAGCCAGCCGAACTGCTGATCGAGCCCGGCTTGACGGGTGTGGTCGGCCCCAACGGCTGCGGCAAGTCGAACCTGCTGGAAGCACTGCGCTGGGTGATGGGGGAGACGTCCCACAAGTCCATGCGGGCAGCGTCGATGGACGATGTGATTTTTTCAGGCACCAACACGCGACCGGCCAGGAATGCCGCGGAAGTCACGATTTTTCTCGATAACCGGGCGCGTAAGGCACCGATCGAGTTTAACGACCGCGACACGATCGAGATCACCCGGCGGATCGAGCGCGAGGCTGGGTCGGCCTACCGGATCAACGGCACCGATGCGCGTGCGCG
>JBBRKD010000508.1:0-2035 GCA_038218255.1 Hyphomicrobiales bacterium
AGCACGATCTCGTGTTTGACGGCGACTGCGGTCGCACCGAGCATGCCGCCGAGCGCGAGCGAACCGGTATCACCCATGAAGATCGACGCCGGCGGCGCATTGAACCACAGGAATCCCAATCCGGCGCCAAGCACCGCGCCACACAGCACCGCGAGTTCGCCGGTACCGGCGACGTATCTGATCTGCAGATAATCCGAGAAAACCGCGTTTCCGGTCAGATAGGCAATCATGCCGAAGCTTGCCGCCGCGATCATCACGGGCACGATCGCCAGCCCATCGAGACCGTCGGTGAGGTTGACTGCGTTGCCGGCGCCGACGATGACGAAGGCGCCGAAGATCATGAAGAACCAGCCGAAATTGAACACCATGTCCTTCAGGAAAGGAATCGCGAGCGAGGTGGAGGTCGCATCCCGCCCGAGCCGCACCAGCGCGTAACAGGCAATCAGCGCGATCCCGGCTTCGATAGTGAGACGAAACTTACCGGCAAAACCGCCATGGGTCTGTTTCGTCACTTTCAGATAATCGTCATAGAACCCGACGAAGCCGAAGCCGAGCGTCACCGCGAGCACGATCCAGACATAGGGATTGAGCGGGTTGGCCCACAACAATGTCGAGACCACGAGGCCTGACAGAATCATCAGCCCGCCCATCGTCGGCGTGCCCTTCTTGGCGATGATATGCGACGCCGGGCCGTCGGTGCGGATCGGCTGGCCCTTGCCCTGCCGCAGCCGCAGATGATCGATGATCCAGGGGCCGGACAGGAACACGAACAGCGCGCCCGTCACCATCGCCCCGCCGGTGCGGAAGGTGATGTAGCGGAAGACGTTGAGCAGTCCGCGGAGAAAACCAAGACCGGGAACGGTATTGGAAAGCTCGATCAGCCAGTAAAACATTCAATGTGCCCTATCACGCGGCTTGGTTGCACCGTCTTCAGCGGGAAGGCGCCCATGCGGCGCCTTGATAATCGTTTTCGTCCTCAAACCAAGCAAATCTTGGTCATATCGCAGGCGAGTCTGGCGAATCGCCATGCAAAAACAAGGGGGCGTCCGCCCGGCCAGTTTACGCTTTTGCCTGCAGGGCGGCCAGCAACCTCGGCACAAACTTGTTCACCCAGAACATCTTTTTGCTGCCCTTGACCACCACCACGTCGCCGCCCCGCAGTAGGGCCGCGATTTTCCGGGGATCGAGCGTGGCGGGGTCTTCATGCCAGCCCAGCGCCCGGTCTGATGGCACCAGATCGTAGAGATGGCGCATCAGCGGACCGACGCAGTAGATGCCGTCGAGGCCCGGCAGGTCGCCCGCGAGTTTTTCGTGATAGGCGGGCGCGTCGGCGCCGAGTTCCAGCATATCGCCGAGAATGGCGATGCGCCGGCCGGCCGTCACCGGCCGCGCCTTCAGGCTGCCGAGGGCGGCCACCATGCTGGCGGGGTTGCCGTTAAAGCTGTCGTCGATCACAGTGATGCCGGAGGCCATTTGCTCGACGCCGCGACCGGTCATGATGCCGACGTGGTTCAATTCCTTTGCCAGCGCCGTCTCGTCGAGGCCAGCGGCATGGACAGAGGCCAGCGCCGCCAGTGCATTCTGCAGACGGTGCGGCGCGCCGGGTGTCAGGCTGAATGCGACCTCGATGCCATCGACCTGTGCGGTGACATCCCAGCTCTCGCCCTGCGCAGTATGTTTCAACGCCCGCACTTTCGACGCGTCACCGAAACGAACAACCTTGCCGCTCCATTCCGGCGCTTCGACATCGGTCGGCAACACCAGCACGCCGTCTTTGGGCAGACCGAGCGCGATGCTCACCTTCTCGCGCCGGATCGCTTCCAGGCTGCCGAGCTTTTCCAGATGCACCGGCTGCACGTTCACCACCAGCGCCACGGTCGGTTTTGTCACCTCCGTCAGCCGCGCGATTTCGCCGGCCTGGTTCATGCCCATCTCGACTACCCACAGACTCGCGTTCGGGCTGGCGTTGCACAGCGTCAGCGGCACGCCCCAGAAATTATTGAAACTGCTCGGGCTGGCATAAGCGTTCGGGTAC
>JBBRKD010000509.1:0-2028 GCA_038218255.1 Hyphomicrobiales bacterium
TCCAATAGATCGCGACATAGAGAAAACTCAGGACATACCCAAGAAAGACGGGGGCAAGCTTTGCCAGATCGGTCCAGTCGGCACCGTGCGGAACCTTGAGCTCTAGGACCATGATCGTGATGATGATCGCCATCACACCATCGGTGAAGGCTGTCAGTCTTTCCTTGGTCATCGCAGGGTCCGCATCTCAGCCGGGCTGTTCGCCGGGCTTTTGCTTTTCAAAGGCTGGCGTCACGTACTGGATCAGCATCCCCTTGATCCAGTTGCCGGGCCCCCGCACGAAGGGCAGCGTTTTAGACTGCTGAACCCAGGCGAACTGCTTTTCCTTCTCGGGGTAGAAGCCTTCATACATCATGAACACGATGACCATGATCAAGGCGCCGCGCAGGAAGCCGAAGATGAAGCCCAGGATGCGGTCGATCATGCCGACGCTGCTGTCGAGGATTGCGTCTGAAATGCGTGTGGTGATCAGATGGACGATGATCAAAACGATGAGAAACGTAATGGCCGCGACAATTGCGCCGCCAACGAGCGCGCCGTTGGTGCCGGTGATCCCGATCTGCTTGCCGATCTCAACGCCGATGCTGTCTTGCGCGCGTTTGAAGGCGAGATAAGCGATGCCGGCGGCCACGATCCAGGAGACGATCGACAGCATCTCGCGCATGAAACCGCGATACATCGCGAGCAGCGCCGAGATCAGGCCGAGCGCCAAAAGGGCTGCATCGAAGTAGCTGAGCGGGCCGATCATGTCTGGGTTCCCCGTGATGGACGCTGAGCGCTGGCGATGACGTCGCTACAGATAGCGCCAAAATGCGCGCATGATTGTGGTCAGTCGCATGGCGTGTCGTCGGCGGCAAGGGCCTTCAGGTGGGCAACACGGGAGAGCGTCATGCTGACGGCTGAGGTGTCAAGTTCGCCGGTCGCTGGGATCACGGCGCGGGCGAAGCCGAGCTTTTGGGCTTCCTTCAGGCGGGAGGTCATGTGGCTTGGCGCGCGTACGCCGCCCGACAACGACACTTCGCCGAAGTAGACGTCGTCGACGGGGAGCGGCACGCCGGAACGGGCCGAAATGAGGGCAGCGGCTGCGGCCAAGTCGGCTGCGGGATCGGCAATGCGCAGGCCGCCTGCGACGTTGAGGTACACGTCCATCTGGGCAAACGAAACGCCGCAGCGGGCGTCGAGAACGGCGAGCAGCATGGCGAGGCGCGCGCCATCCCAGCCGACAACGGCGCGTCGCGGTTGGCCGAGGTTTGAGGGCGCGACGAGGGCCTGGATTTCGACCAGAATCGGCCTGCTGCCTTCGATGCCTGCAAACACGGCCGCACCCGGGCTTGATGCATCGCGGTCGCCCAGGAACAGCTCGGAAGGGTTTTCGACCTGCCTGAGGCCCGATTGCACCATCTCGAACACGCCGATTTCGTCCGTTGGGCCGAAGCGGTTCTTGACCGCACGGAGAAGGCGGTAGGGATGGCCACGGTCGCCCTCGAAATAAAGCACGGTATCGACCATGTGCTCGATGACTTTGGGGCCTGCGATCTGGCCCTCTTTCGTCACGTGGCCGACGAGCAGCAGCGACGCGCCGACGGTCTTGGCGTAGCGGATCAGCGTTTGGGTTGCGGCCCGAACTTGCGTGACGGTGCCGGGAGCGCCGTCAAGCTGGTCGGCCCAAAGCGTCTGGATCGAATCGATCACGACGAGATCGCAGCGGCCAGCGTCGGCGAGTGTCGCCAGGATGTTGGACAGGCTTGTTTCAGCGGCGAGTGCGACGGGGGCGGTTGACAAGCCAAGGCGTTCGGCGCGCAGCCGCACTTGGGCTGTCGCTTCCTCGCCCGAGAAATAAATCGCCTTGCGGCCGCGATTGGCAAGGCTTGCCGCCAACTGGAGCAGAAGGGTGGATTTGCCGATGCCGGGTTCGCCGCCGATCAGCAATGCGGAGCCTGGGACTATGCCGCCGCCGGTCCCCCGGTCGAGTTCGGCGATGCCGGTGGGCATCCGTGGCGGCGCCTCGCCCCGAAACGCCAGCGATTC
>JBBRKD010000510.1:0-2017 GCA_038218255.1 Hyphomicrobiales bacterium
GCAGGACTTCAAAGTTCTGGCCGTGAGTGGCCGCGAGGCTGGGTTGCAACTTGTCCCATGCGAGTGATCGATCAAGGGCTCTCTCCCCGCGTGGATGGACGTCGATCGTGCTGCGGGCATGGATCACGAATTCGGTGTGATCGTCTTCGATCGCGAGCTTTGTCTCGAGGTTGCCGAACCCATCGACGGTATCAATGCGCGACGTGGGGGCTGGCTCCACGAGCAGCGAATGGCGGCGCACCGTCTGATGGGGCACTTCGCGCGGGCTCATGTGCATGACATGGTGCGATTGGGAGACCGGCGCGCCGTAGCGATACAGCGTCTTGTGGCTGATGTCGTAGATCATGGCGCGCTTTGTGTTTGCGTGCGGACGCGGTGAGGCTGCTCCTCTTTCAGATTAAAATAGCGCCGCATGATGGCATTGGACAAGTCGGGCAAGCGGCTCGACTGTTCCGTCAGGGCTGCAACGAGTTGAGGGCGACGGCCGCGATCATCGGGGCGGGACAAGGCCTGGACGTCGGCCAAGCGAACCGCCGATAGCAACGCCAAGAGGATGCGGCGTTCTTCGGGCAGGCTTGAGCCCGACGACCCGCGTGGAAGCGCTTCCAAGTGTTTGGAGACCTGGGCCAGCTGGAAGGCAAGGCTGCGCGGGTTGGTCTCGTCGATCAGCAGCAGATCGAGAACCAGAGGCAGCATCGGATCGAGGCGGTATCGCGAGCGATAGGTGATGAAGCTGTCGGCCGCTTCGAGAAGGAACATCAGCCGGTGGAATTCCTCATCGGCGCTGTTTTTCTTTTCAAACAGTGGGACGATCGCGTCAGTGAGGAGCGAGGCGCGCTCTAGACGGCGGCCCATGTCGAGGAACGTCCAGCCTGAATTGCGGGTCATGTTCTCGTGCATCAGGCCGTTGAAGCCTGCAATCGCAAGGAGGCCTTCGTCCAACCGGTCGAGGATTTCAACAGACGACGTGTTTGCAAGGCGTTCACGCCACGTCGACCGGGGACCGAGTGCGTTGAGTGTACGCGAGGCTTCGAGCGAGAGGCGGTCCCGGGTGAGGCCCGCGATCTGATGGAGGCTGTCACAGGTGTTTACGAGGCTGTGCGTCCCCCCGCGCGGCGACAACAGTAAGCGGACAAGCGCGTCGATCCCGGCAACGTCTGTGCCGTTTCCGTTTCCGTTGCCAGTGCCGATGCCGTTGCCAGTGCCGATGCCAGCGATGGTCGCACGGTTCGACTTTGCGTCCTTGGCAACCAGAATGTTGAGGCAGAACGCTGCCGCGCGCTGGCTCAGTGCGTCGCCCCCGTCGCTCTGCTGGCGCACCACCGCACAGCGCAGCATGCGCATGGTCCAGTCGGCCCGTTCTGCATAGCGGCCAAGCCAGAACAGGTTGTCGGCCACCCGGCTCGGCAAGATGCGCTGCGCGCGCTGGACGTGGGCGGTCTCAACCGTCGGCCGCCACAGGCTGACGTGGGGTGTTTTGACACCGTCAGACAGCACCCAGACGTCGCGCGTTTCGCTGGTGGGCGAGATCATGCCGACGGCCGCGTCCGGGTCGACGGTCATGGCAAGGCCGCCCGGCATCACCTGAAAACCTGCGCGCGTGCTCGACGCATAAAGGCGGAGCGCGAAGGGTCGCGGCTGCAAACCGTCAGGCGTCCAGGCGGGTAGCGTTCCAAAACCGATCCTTTCCTCCGCAACCAGCGTGTCACCCCGCAGGCGGATGGAATCGATCAGCTCAAGCCGCTGGCGGTCGGAGAGAGACCGCGTGACGGTGCCAAGACTGGCATGGCCCGGGCGGGCGGTCCCTTCATGCGCCGGGCGAATGACCAACGCGTCGAGGTTGGCCAACGCATGTGCGCTGGAGCTGCTTTCGCCAAGCCACCAGCGCGGGGCGTCTTGCAAGAGCAGCGGTTCACCGAGCAGGTTCTGGCAGATTTCGGGCAGATAGCGGCCAAGCCCTCGGTTCTCGACGACGGCAGAGCCGATCGCGTTGACCACGAGGTCGGGTCGCGTCCGG
>JBBRKD010000511.1:0-1991 GCA_038218255.1 Hyphomicrobiales bacterium
TTCTCGCCAAGGCCCTCTATCTGGGCTTGCCCGAGAACGGTCGGGGCAACGTGATCAACATCATCGACCAGCGGGTTCTCAAACTCGATCCGGACTTTTTCTCGTACACGCTGTCCAAAGCCGGGCTCTGGACCGCGACCCGCACACTCGCGCAAGCGCTGGCACCCAGGGTGCGCGTGAACGCTATCGGTCCGGGTCCTGTGCTGCGCAGCGTGCATCAGTCGGCGGCCGACTTCGAAGCCGAAGAGCGCTCGACGCTGTTGCAGCACGGATCGACCCCCGACGAAATTGCAGCCGCTGTCCGCTTCATCCTCGCAGCCCCCGCGATGACCGGCCAGATGATCGCGCTCGACGGTGGCCAGCATCTCACGTGATGCAGCTTGCGCCACATTTCCTCCCCCTCTCGCCCCAACTCCAGCCCCAATGCTCTGGCGTCTTGATCGCGGGGCTGTGGTGCGCGCAGCAGCGCAGGGGTCAGCGCCTAACGAAGCCTTAAGGTTGAGCGACTATGAAGGTTTGGCTTGCGTGTTGTGCGACGTGGCCGAAGTTCGGCCGACGGCAGCGCAGCTCCGGCCCGCGTAACATGAGTTTGGAACCGCCCATGATCGTCGAAACGACATCGCTCTCCCGCACGGTCCTCGCGGTCCTTATTTGCGTTGCGAGCGGGCAGGTGGCGCTGGCTGGAGACCTGCCAGCCATTAAGGCAAGCGACAAAAACAAGGTGACGAGCTGTGCAACGCCGGGTCGGCTGATGGCCTTCTTGAAAGTGCGCAATGACAAGCTCGATCCGCGCTTCGACACAATCGCGACCGAATACATGCGCCACGGCGAAGAGCTTGGCATGCGATGGGACTACGCCTTCTTCCAAATGATCGTGGAAACCGGCAGCCTCAAATTCGGCGGCGACGTCAAACCGGCACAGAACAATTTTGCTGGCCTTGGTGCCACCGGCAACGGCGAGCGCGGTGAGAGTTTCAAGGATGTGACGACGGGCGTGCGCGCCCATCTTGAACATCTCGCGATGTATGGTGGCGATAAAATCGCAAACCCCGTGGCGGAGCGCACCCGCAAAGTTCAGGAATGGGGCGTGCTGACAGAGTGGCAGAAAACGATCAAGGGGCCGATGACGTTTGCGCAGTTGGCCAAGAAGTGGGCCCCGCCTGCGCGTAAGTATGGCCAGGAAATCGAATCGGTCGCCGAAAACTTCGCCGATGGCACCTGCAAATCTGTCGATCCGCGACCAGAACTCGTGGCGGCCGCGCGCGCCTCACTCATGGAGGCCGCGTCCGTTGAGGCACCCAAAACCGATCTGACCAAGCGGCCTGCCAAAACCGAGACGGCGGCGGCCGAACCGCCAAAATCGCTGGGCACCGACCTCGCAAAGCGCGCCGTCGAAGACGCCCGCACTGAAGGAACCGGTCAACGGTCGTCACTGGGAGCTGCGGCGCTGGCAAAACAAGCTGGCAGCGCACCTGCCGCAGCAAAGCCAACTGAAAAGCCAACTGAAAAGCCGTCTGAAACGGTCGCTCTCTTGAAACCGGCAAAGCCCGATCTCCCCGACGCTGCCGCAGACAAACCCCCCGGCAAAGGCGCGACAAGCAAGGCATCGGTGACGGCGGCAGCCAAAGCCACCAAGCCGACAGCCGCAGGCGGCGGCTGCAACGTCTTCACGGCGAGCTACGGGGGCAGCAAAGCCATGATCATCAAGGCGACCGTCGGCGACAGTGTGAACTACACCGTCCTTGACGTGAACGAAGGCGCAGAGACGCGCGAGGCAGACGCCTACATTCAGGCGTACGCGCCAGGCGGCAAACCGGTGGGCGAATTCAAGTCGCAAACGGCCGCGCTCGACAAGGCCTTCGAGCTTTGTCCCGAAAACTGACGAGCGTGAAACGCGGTTCGCGCCAGGACCGGTCGGTCCATTTTCGTGGCATGGCCCGCAGCGGAGATGAGCATGTTGCGTACCCGATCCTTGCGAGCTTTAGCGTTTT
>JBBRKD010000512.1:0-1988 GCA_038218255.1 Hyphomicrobiales bacterium
GACGCAACACGGAATGCGCCGATCGGCGTGCCCGAGGAGCGGAACGCGATCGCGCCCGCGCCCACCAGATCGACCGCTGGATGGGCGGCAAGGAACGCCATTTGACGCTCGAAGCGCTCAGGATAACTGAAATCGTCGCCATCCATGCGCGCAATAAAGCGCCCGCGCGCGCGTGCGACGCCTTCGTTGAGGCGCGCTGCGAGCCCCTTTTGGCTCGATCCTGCAAAAAACCGGATCCGGGGATCGCGCCACTGGCGCACGGCTTCGGTCGTCCCATCCGTCGACCCGTCATCGAGGATGATGAGTTCGAAGTTGCTATAGGTCTGAGCCAAAATCGAGCGGATCGCGCGGTCGAGGGTTGACTGCGTGTTGCGCACCGACATGACGACCGATACTGACGGCGCTTGATCAAGACTCACGGTAGAAAAGCTGCCCCGGCAGCCCCGCGGCTGAATAGGTTTTTGCCCCGTGCAGCCGCCAGCTCAGCTCGTGTGCCATGCGGCGGGCGACGCGCGGGCCTTTGAGCGGCCCAAACGCGATCCGGCCCAGCCGACGCAGCCCGTGGCCGCCTGCGCGGACCGCTAGGCCTGAAACGTGCTGTTTGATCGCTGGTTGCAACTGGGCGACATCGAGCGTCCAGGCGCGCTCTGCCCTCGCGCTCCGGCTCGTCTCTTGGGCGCGTGCGATCAGCATGGGTAGCCGCATCCTGTAGGTATGCTCGACGGCGACGCGCTTGTGTCCACCGGCGGCCAATGCGTCGCGTGCTGTCGGGTCGGCAAGGTAGGCTCTGATCTGATGGGCAAGTTCGTCTTTATCGTGAAACGTCGCGATTTCGCTGTGCGTATCGAAATAACGTTCGATCCCGTCGGCGTGCTCGGTCAGCAAAACCCCGCCCGCTCCCGGCACCTCAAACACGCGCGCCTTGATCTGGCGGCTGCGAACAACGCCGCGTGCCGTCAGCTTTAGGCCGCTGTCGGCGAAGTTGAGCGACAGCCTTGAGCTGCGCACGATGTCGGGTAATTTTTCGGCTGCCACCACGCCGCCGGGCCATCCATGGCCAAAGCACGCAACCTTAATCCCGCGTTCGGCCAGCGCTGCAATCCACTTGGGGCGATTCCCATAACAGGCACCAACGAAGCTGACGTCAAACGTGCAGGCGGCGCTCGGCAGCGGTTCGGCGAGCTTCGCGCTGCAGGCGGCCCACTGCGAAAGCGCGACGTTGGTTGCGCGGTTGCGGCTCGCGGTTTCAAACGCGTGCGCGTCCGTTGTCACGTGGAGGTCGACGTGGGGGGCGATGAAGCGGGTGAACTCGGCGTATTTCCAGCTGTCGTCCGTGCCCCAATGGACGAGCGTTGCTGGGCTGTTGGCGCGGATCAGATCGAGCGTCTCGGTCCAGATTTCGTAGTTCATCAGCACGAGAAAAATCACGTCGGGCTGCTGCTCTGCCACGCGGCGCACGAAGGCTGCATTCAGCGCTGCAAACCCGTCGTATTGGCTGCGGTCCCACGCGTCGAACAACGAGACATGCGTCACGCCGGGGAGCCGGTCTAAGTCGGGCAAAATGTTGGCGTGCTCATAGCCTTCACCCCGGCGTGGGTCGCCGTAGGCATTGCGACCGAACACCGCCATGATCTTCATGATGCCACCTGGGGCTGTGGCTGGCGCACGGCGCGAACGTGATAGCCAACCGTGAAGCGCTGCTCGGTATCGTAGCGGTCGAGCACGCGCGCGGCCCACGGCACCACGCCAGCCAGGATCGGCGCGAGGATCAGCCACAACGGCAGCCAGGCCAGTTCAGCAGCGAGCCCCATCTTTTGCCGGAAGGGGGCCGTCATCTGCACGAAGCGGATTGTTTCCTGGCCGATGTGGCGCAGGCTGCCCGCGTTCGCCTCGATGGTGATGTCGGTGAAGCCTGCTTCAGTCAGGAACCGCTGATACCAATAGGGCGTGTAGCCGCCATAGAAATGATAGGGCTCCTGGTGGATGCC
>JBBRKD010000513.1:0-1981 GCA_038218255.1 Hyphomicrobiales bacterium
AAGACGTGCCCTGACAGAGGATCCTTTCGAATCACGCAGCGCACCGCGTTCTGCAATCCTTCGAATGGTCGCCGCAAGTTCGTTGCCTCCGCCGCCACGTACCCCCGCACCGCCGACGGAAGCAGAATCACGCGCCGCCCCGCAGAGCGAAAAACAAGCCATGCGATTTGACGCGCGTTCACAGCATAGCTCGGCTACCACTCTGATCTTCCCCCGCTTTTGTAGACGCGGGGTTAAGCTGCAGGCCGAAGCCGTTGCGCCTCGAACTCTGCGGGTGAGAATCCTCCTATCGCTGAACAGATCCGCTGTCGATTGTAGAAGACCTCTATGTACTCGAAGATCGCCGCCTGGGCTGCGCGCCTGGTGGCGAAGACGTGGTCGTGGACGAGCTCGACTTTGAGCGTGTGGAACCAGCTCTCCATCACGGCGTTGTCCCAGCAGTTGCCCGTGCGGCTCATGCTGGGGACCATGCCATAGCCTTTGAGGGCGGCCTGGTACGCGGTGCTCGCATATTGGCTGCCGCGATCGGAATGGTGGATCAAGCCGGCAGCAGGACGGCGCCTCTGCGCTGCCATGTGCAAGGCACGCAGTACGAGACCGGTGTCATTGCGCTCATCCATGGACCACCCGACGACGCGACGTGAAAAGAGGTCGAGGATGACGGCAAGGTAGAGCCAACCCTCTTGCGTCCAAATGTAGGTGGTGTCCGTGACCCATGCATCGTTCGGACGCTCGCGCTGGAACTGCCGATTGAGCACGTTCAACGCCACCGGCATGTTGTGGGCCGAGTCGGTAGTCACGGGTTTGTGCTTCTTGCCCAGCTTCGCCTCAATGCCGTTTTCACGCATCAGCCGCTCGACGCGCTTCTTGCCGCACGGCTTGCCCGCCTTGGTCAGAGCGTCATGGATGCGAGGGCTGCCATACTTGCCGCGGCCTTCCCCGTAGATGCGCTGCACGTCGGCCAGCAACATCGAATCGCCCAGCTTGCGAGCGCTCGGGCGCCGCTTCAGCCACGCCCAATAGCCGCCACGTGTCACGCCGAGCGCGCGACACAGCCGATCCACCCCATGCCATCGCTGCTCCTGGAAGATGAAACGAAACTTCATTTCCGGCGTCCCTCTTGAGCGAAAAAAAGGGTGGCCTTGCTGAGGATGTCGCGCTCCTCGGTCACCCGCTTCAGCTCCAAGCGCAGCCTGCGAATCTCCTCGTCATCCGGCTTCAGCCGGCCATTTCCAGGAAACGCTTGCTTGCTATCCACCTTCAGCTGACGAATCCACAGCGTCAGCAGACTGCGGTGGACTCCAAGGCGCTCCGCCGCCTCCTTGATCGAAGCTCCCGGCTGGGTCGCCAGTCGCACCGCTTCCACCTTGAACTCTCTGTCGTACTTCCTTCTCGTCGCCATCTGACACCTCGTCGCGGTCGAACTGTATCGAGCCGCTTATCTGGGCGTCTACGGAAACGGGGGAAGATCACCGCGCGAGGCGGCGATCGTCGCGATGATCGATGGTTGGCGAACGATCGCGCCGTCTTGTGGTGCGGTGAGCGTTATCGAGGGAGCAGCGTCTTCGAGAGGCGTCTTGCCGCCATCAGTGGTTCCCGGTGTGCCGGGACCGCCCGAGACTCCTGCCGCGCCGCTCGGATTCCCATCGGACGTACTGTCGTCAGAGTCTACCGACTTTTGAAGGCGGCCTTGGCCACACGCTACGAGCACAAGGAGCAGCGCGCACCTCCGACGGCTCGCTGTCATCGGCAGTTTTTTTGCAGGGAAAATGCGTCGCTCATAGAACTCGTTGCGCATGTGGTTCGCTCCTCGATTCTTGCAGACTGATTACAAGCAGCAGAGCAGTGGGTGATCTTCGCCGCAGTCGAGACGCGTGAAGCCGCCCTCATCACCCGCAAGCGAATACGCGAGGCCTTGACGCGTGTTGATGCCGGTCCAATCGGCGCACGAGCTGAAGCCATCCGGGGCCAAAATCCAACC
>JBBRKD010000514.1:0-1968 GCA_038218255.1 Hyphomicrobiales bacterium
ACCAAATCACCAGGCCGATATTGCGAAATCCACTTGTGCAGCGTCGACTTGCCAACCCCCAAATCGGTCGCCACGCGCTCACGTGGCAAGCCGCTCGTCAGCGCAATACGCACCGCCTCCCGCTTGAACTCTTCTGTATGCTTGAACATCTCGTCGGTCTCCTTGAACGAGCATTATGCTCTCAAGCGACCGGCGAAAAACCGTTACAAGTCCATATCGAGATGCGCAAGATGTCGGAGGGGTGCGGCGGCTTGGGCTTCGACAGATAGCTGGCGAACGCGTCGGCCATCGTCCCCTTCGCCACATTCGCCGCCCGCCCGAACATTAGCTGATGGCGCAGCTTGATCTCGTATTCGGCCATCAGGTGCGACGCAGCATCCTTGTCACTTGTTCCTGAACTGAACTCTTTGACGTCGAGCCTCTTGTCGCCGAGCGTGACCGAGCCTCGGATATAGTAAATCCCGTTCTTCCCACGGCTTCGGATGGAGAGCATGTGATCTTTTCCATTAGCAGACGGAATTGAGCCTCGGACGCGCGCAGTTTCCCGCCCACGTGCACGAAGGGCACACCGTGTTTCTTGAAGGTTCGCCGCATCCACTTCGCGGGATCGGTGCTGGTCATCGCCAGCCGAGCCAGAATGGTCTGCGGTGAGAGAAGTGTTTCGCCGGGGGCGAGGCCGAGCAGGTCCGGCGGCGCACGCGCTCCATCGGCCGCGGCGATGGCAACGGACGGCGGCGCGGATGCGCCGTTCACAGGCGACGCGGATCGCGTCACGCCAGCCTTCGGTGCTCTGGCCTGCGGCCCTCGCGGCACCACTGCATCGGCTGGGCTGGCCGCCCCCGGTGCAGGTTCTTTAATCGACATGCGGGAAACCCGTCGGTCGGCGCGCACGGGTCCCCGGCCTAGCACCCAACGGAGGCCAGAGACCCGCACACGCGAAGTTCCCTCAAGACCGTCGAGCCGGCCTCCCCGCACGCGAACGAGCGAGGCGCCTTCCGTTATTATAGGCGGAGACTGTCTTTCCGCCAAGTGAGCCCCAGGGAACGGGGATTGGAGCGCATTTGCGTGCCCAATATTTGCCCAACAAACGGGCGATTTGCCCAATTTTTCTGGGCAAATACCGGGCATAGAGCCCGAATCGGCACCCTGCCGAGATACAAAAAAGCCTTGGTAACTCGTTGAGATACCAAGGCTTTTTATGGTGGGCGTGGCAAGGATTGAACTTGCGACCCCTGCGATGTCAACACAGTGCTCTACCACTGAGCTACACGCCCACGGAAGCGCGGCATTAGCGGGCGCATGCCCCCTGCGCAAGCGGCGATCGCGGCAAATCAGTTGCGGTTCATATTCTCCAGCTCGAACATCCGGTCGACCTCCAGCACCAGGTCGCGCAGGTGAAACGGTTTCGACAGAACGCGGGCCTGCGGCATCGTCTTGCCCGCCTTCAGCGTGACGGCGGCAAAACCGGTGATGAACATCACCCGCAGATCGGGGCACATCTCGCCCGCCTTTTGCGCGAGTTCGATGCCGTCCATCTCGGGCATGACGATATCGGTGAGCAACAGATCGAATGGCTCGGTTTCGAGCAGCGGGATGGCCGCCGTGCCGCGATCGACCGCGCTGACCGCATATCCCGATCGTTCGAGCGCGCGCGTCAGATATTCGCGCATCACGCGGTCATCCTCAGCCAGCAAAATCCTGATCATGTGCCACTGCGCTCCGTATCCCTCATGCTTCTTATGCCCAAAGCCCTTAAAATTTTCCAGCCATGGGGCGATCTTTGTCGTCGGGCTTTATCGGGGCGCTTTGTAGCAACTGTCGAAACGCACTAGGCTCAGGACCTATTAAAATGCTTGCGGGGCGGTTGATAGATTGATTCAATGGCGGCGCAAGGAGGCGCTGCCATGAGCGATTTGATCTGGTTGTCGGAGGCGCAGATGCGCCGGATTGAGCCCTATTTTCCGTTGT
>JBBRKD010000515.1:0-1964 GCA_038218255.1 Hyphomicrobiales bacterium
ACATCCTGCAGAACTCGACGTTCGATCCAGCCGAACTCGACCGCGAGCGCGAGGTGATCTTGCAGGAGATCGCCGCAACGCAAGATAGCCCCGACGAGATCGCCTACGATCTGATCCAGGAGGCCGCATTCCCAGGCCAACCCGTCGGTCGGCCCATCCTTGGAACGCCCCAAACCGTGACGGCTGCGACGGCTGACGATCTGCGATCGTTCCTGCGCGAGCGCTATCGGCCTGCCGATATGGTGATTTCAGCCGCTGGTGCTGTGCGCCATGCCGACATTGAGCGCCACGCTGGAGCCCTATTCGGCGGCCTTGCGTCCACCCAGCGGCCGGTTTCAAGCCAGATCGAGGAGCCAGCCCGATATAAGGGCGGGGCACGCTCGGTGGCCAAGGCGTTCGAGCAGAGCCATGTGCTGATGGGATTTGAAGGGCCCTCCTATAAGGCGGATGATGCGTTCACAGCGCAAGTCTTCTCGGGGCTGTTTGGCGGTGGAATGTCATCACGGCTGTTCCAGGAAGTGCGTGAAAAGCGCGGGCTTTGCTATTCGATTTATTCTTCGGCCTGGGGGCTGAAAGATAGCGGGATGTTCCAAATGCACGCAGCCACCGGGCCAACCATGGTGACCGAGCTAATCGATGTGATCGGGGCCGAACTGCGCGCGATTGCAGACAGTGGCCCAACCGACCGTGAGGTTCAGCGGGCGAAGGCACAAATGAAGGCTGGCTTGTTCATGAGCCTTGAAAGCTCAGGTGCACGTGCCGAACAGATGGCCCGCCATCTCATGATCCATGGTCGTCTGCTCAGTTCCGATGAACTGGTGGCGCGTGTCGATGCGGTTGACGTTGCAGGCGTGCGCGACTTTGCCATGAAGCTCGCGTCCAGCGCGCCCTGTGTTGCCGTCGTCGGAGCTGGCCGCAAAAGCGCCGCCCACGCGCGCCACGCTCACGAAGTCATGGGCGCAACCGAATCAAGGGCCGTCCGCGCCGCCGTGTAACGCATCTGCAACCGGCGAATTGAAAGGGGGCTTGCCAGCCATGGCGTTTTTGAGATCAAGCGCCCCGTCCGATTCGTTCCTCGCCAAGGGCACGGCCGTGGGACTGCGCCCGCTTGCCATGCCCGATTTCGCCGATTGGACGCAGCTGCGCAAGGCAAGTCGCAATCACCTCACGCCGTGGGAGCCCCAATGGTCGACGGATGAGTTCGACCGCAGCGCATTCCGGCGCCGCCTGCGCCACTATCAACACGAACAGCGCGAAGATCTTGGCTATGCGTTCGCGATCTTCACCTTGGCGGATGAAACGCTGATCGGTGGCATCTCGCTGTCCAACGTGCGCCGTGGTGTTACGCAATCGGCGCAGCTTGGCTACTGGTTAGGTGCGCCCCATGTCGGGCAGGGCCACATGAGGGACGCCGTCTCTGCAATCGTGCCGTTCGCTTTCTTCGGCCTGCGGTTGCACCGCGTCGAGGCCGCGACGTTGCCAGACAACACAGCGTCGATCCATGTGCTTGAGCGCAATGGCTTTCTGCGTGAGGGTTTTGCGCGGCGCTACCTCAAAATCAACGGCGCCTGGCGCGATCACATCCTGTTTGCCCTCATCGGTGACGAGGACAGAACGGTTGCGCAGGTAGCGACGGGTTCGCGCAGCACAACGCCCATCCCCAGAAACGACAGGCAAGCGCCATGATGGCAGCCTTCGTTCGCAGTTTCATCGTGGTGGCGCTAGCTTTCGTTTTGAGCGCGCCAGCCTTTGCCCTGAAGCCGATCTCCGTCACCCCTGACCAGGAGCGGATCGAGATCACGTCGCTCGGCGACGTGTACGAAAGCCGGGGCGACAGCCTGCAAATCGAGACCGCGTCCGCACTCGACATTGTCGCAGGTCGCATGTCGGTGCGGGCGACAACGGCGGGCACCAACCCAAACTGGATCGCCTTCGCGCTGCAAAACGCCACCGACAAGCCGATC
>JBBRKD010000516.1:0-1956 GCA_038218255.1 Hyphomicrobiales bacterium
CGCTAACGTGAAGGAGTTGCCAATATGCGTGATCTCATTCTTTGGTTCGCCGGTGTGCCCATTGTTGCAATCATCGGCCTGCACCTTTTGGGCTTTCTAAAATAATTGCAATGGTTGTCATCCCCTGATGTTCAGCCCTGATTAGAGAAAACAATCATGAAGAAGACAGCCACTCATGACGCTGCGGGCTCGCCGCGCTCACTGGCAACGCCAAGTGATCTCCCGTCCGAAGCGACACACGCTGTAGCAAGTGCCTTGCGGGTGCTGCTCGCCGATACATTCGCGCTGTACATGAAAACGAAGAACTTCCACTGGCATATGAGCGGCCCGAATTTTCGCGATTGGCACCTGCTCCTCGACGAGCAAGCGGATCAAATCTTTGCGATGACCGACGTGCTTGCTGAACGTGGCCGAAAAGTCGGTGGGTTAACGCTCCACTCGATCGGTGAAATCGCTAAATTACAGCGGATCAAGGACAATGATGGTGCCAACGTCGATCCGCGCGCCATGCTGACCGAACTGCGCGATGACAATATGGAATTCACGCGCTTGATGCGGGAAGCCCACGATGTCTGCGACGACGCTGGCGACTGCGCCACGACCAGCATTCTCGAAGTGTTCATAGATGAAACCGAGCGCCGGACGTGGTTCCTGTTTGAGATCACGCGCGCGACCAGCAGTGCTTGAGGCAAGTTGACCGGACCGAGCATCGCCCAGTGGGACACGCCCGGTCGGCGAGTTTTCGTGCCAATTGAGCTGAACATACTCCAGCAGTTTGGCTGGTCCGTTCGAGATACGCGTTATTTCAGTTTGATCGTCGCCCCTACACGCATCCGCGTGCCCGTGGCCAGCAGAATTCAGCACAGTGAGCGTTGCAAGACCGCCGGATGCTGTCCTTACATGTAAGCCCATGTTTTCGGCATGACGGCGGTTTGACCTTGTCGCGTTCGCGTTAAAACATCGAGAAGCATGTCTGACCGCCGACGACGCGCGACATCGATGCGACGTCGAGCGACACGTCAGCGAAGTTGCGTTGCAGGCAGATCCGACGCGCTTTGAGCGGACAAACATTCCGCAAGCTGGTATCACTTCGATTTTGACAGGCATGAGCCAATGTCAATGCGGGTAAAATGACTTAGCACGATCCATGATGTACGGACTCGCGGCTGCGTCTCGACCGCCCGGCCGACGGTCTCGGCAAGTGACGCGCGCCACGCGGTGCGCACGACATGAGGTTAAGCCAAGCCCTCGAGCTTGCCATGGCCCGCGCCGATCTCCTATGCCGTCCCTGAATGCCTTGGTCATGGCCCGTTTTCAGGATCACTCCCGGTGTCACAGCACCCGCGCACTCCGATCGCTTTGCCGCTATGGCCACAACCCCGCCATCTGATCGATGGCCGCAGCGTTGTGCCATCGGGCGCGCGACGCATCGCGCAATACGATCCAGCAACGGGGTTGCCGCGAGGCAATTTTGCCTGTGGGGATGAGGCCGATGTCGATGCCGCAGTCGACGCTGCGGTGCGCGCAGACGCTGCAGGCTGGCGTGAGACGGCACTGGCTGAGCGCATCGCGCTTCTGGAGCGCTTGGCATCAACCATCGCCGCGCGTCGCGAAGATTTTGCGAGCCTGATCAGCCGTGAAATCGGGGCGCCGATCGACTTTGCCCGCGCCCAGCAGGTCGAGACCGCCATCCGCCACATCGACGCGACGGTCACGGCGGCTCGCGCCATGCCACAAACCCTTGTCGATCCGGCCTTTCCCGCCGACAGCGTCTCCTACCAGCCTATTGGCGTGGCCGCGCTCATCACGCCGTGGAATTGGCCGCTCAATCAGGTTGTCTTGAAGGTTGCCGGAGCGCTGGCGGCTGGCTGCACCGTTGTGTTGAAGCCGTCGGAACTCAGCACCGCCACGGCAGGCCTGTTTGCCGAGTGCATCCACGAGATCGGCACACCACCC
>JBBRKD010000517.1:0-1955 GCA_038218255.1 Hyphomicrobiales bacterium
GGTCTGCACGAACTTGCGGTAGTCGGTCGCGGTGTTCACGTACCGATCGAAGGAGGGAAGTTCCCAGCGGCGGGCCCAGTCGTCGTGGATGCCCTTGAGCATGATCAATGTTTCCCGCTCTCCGGCGTGGCCGGCACGGGCCTGGTCCCAATAGGCCGCGGCGGAGAAGAGCTTGAGTGGGCGTTCGGTCGCACTGGTGCGCGCCATGGTCGGCGCAAAGCTGGTCTCATCGGGCTTGCCGTCCTTCATAATGCTCTTGATGAGCGGCTCGCGACCGACAAAGTCTCCCTCGGGAAGGCGGAGCTTGTCGAGTTGCAGAAAGCCCTTGCGCTCTTTGAGCCGATCGTTTACTTTGCGGAGGGCGGTGGGATCGATGGTGTGCTTTTCGGCGGTCAGATCGGTGTAGATGATGTCGCGGATGCGCTCCAGCGAAAGCAGCATGGACTCCATCGCCCACTTCTTCTCACGGAGCAGCGGGCGATCGGCCATCTGGCGGCTGAAAAACAGCCAGTCCACAGCGACTTTCATGGCTCCCGCGCCATCGCCGGCGGCCAGCAGACGGGAACACTCCACATGGACAAGGATGCCCGCGTTTTCCATCGCCGGGAGAAACAACTGACGAGCCCCGGCAATCAGCGGCGGCTCGCCAAGCTCGGTGTACATTTCTTTAGCGATCAGCGTGATGCCATCTTTGTCCGCCCGCAGCGCATCCACGCCATAGGGCTGGGCGAAGACAAACGCCTTGAGGCGATCCTCTTCCTTGGAAACCTTGTCCAGGGCCTCAATGACAGCTTTCTGCGCGGGCTTCTGGGCCCACTCGGCACACTCGGTCCATCCCGGCCCTTGGCTTCCCATCAGCGCGGCCCGATCCTGCGACCGGAGGACGGCGGGCGCCTTGTCCATGGCCGCCAGCAGCGGGAGCAGGACGATATCGCTGCGCACTTTATCCGAGATCGGGTGGTCCGGATCACTCACCAGCTTGTTCAGCCGGTCGGTGTACTCGTCGGCATAGGCGGTGGTGGCGAAAACGCCGCCGAAGGAGCAGGCCAGTGTCAGGGCCAATCCAAGAAACCGACCAGCGGCGTGCGGGGCGCGTCGGGAAGTTTGCGTCATGTCCAGCGGCTCCAGAGAGATGCGATCCAGTGTGAGGAGTGGGCGAAGACCGCCCGGCTCGAAGTGTGAGATGTTAGCAGTTTGCCCGCCTGCCGCAGCCCGGTGCCGATTCACACCCTGAGGGCGGGCGTCGCGAAGGCAAAAACAAGCCCGGGCGTCCATCAGGACGCCCGGGCTGCACTGCCAGAAAGTACTTAGGAGTTCGTTCAGATGATCATGCGTTCCAGCCCGGTGTTCGGGTCTGGCTCATCGGGATTGTGATCATCATCGCTGCCGACCAGGTCGGCGATGGCATCGATGGCCATCGCGCTGTGCTCATCATGCTCATCATCGTCGGCCACGGCATCGGTGCCGGGGCGGATTGGGGAGCGGCCGCCCTCGGGGCGATCCACGATCGGGAGGCGATTTTCGCGGAAGAAGCGGCTGGGCTGCTCGTCGGAGACCTGGGCGTTGAGTTTGCGAAGGGCCTCGTCGGCGATCTGCCGGACACGCTCACGGGAGATGCCGATTTCGGTGGCGATCTGCTTGAGGGTGAGGGGTTCCTGGCCGTCCAGGCCGAAGCGGAGCCGGAGAATCCGGGCCTCGCGCTCGTCGATGGCGTCCAGCAGACGCCGGATGGTCTTGAGTTCCTCGTCCCGGAAGGTGTAATCCTCGGGGGCGGCGGTGCGATCGTCGGCGAGCAGGTCGCCGATATTCATCACCTCGCCGTTGTCGTCCAGCGGGGCCTGGGCCGGGGCCCGGAAGGCCTTCACGGCCCGCTTGATGATCCGGACCTTCTTGAGCGGGAGGTTCATCTCCTCCGAGAGTTCCTGGAGGGAGGGCTGGCGGCCCATCTCGCGCTC
>JBBRKD010000518.1:0-1946 GCA_038218255.1 Hyphomicrobiales bacterium
TTCCTCGTCTTTGTACGTCGCCGCACCATTATAGGACGACAGCGGGCGCGATCCAAATCAACCTTTGGCAGCGCGGGCCGCGTTCATATCGTTGGTCACCATTTCCCCAACAAGATCGCTGAAGGTGACCTTGTGCTTCCAGCCAAGCTTGGCACGCGCTTTGGACGCGTCACCCAGCAAAACATCCACCTCGGTAGGGCGGAAGTAGCGGGGGTCGATCTTGACCAGTTCCTTCCCGCTCGTTGCCTCGAGACCGACCTCGTTGACGCCGTCGCCGCGCCATTCAATGCGCCGGCCGACGACAGCAAAGGCCCGCTCGACGAACTCGCGCACGGTATGGCTCTCGCCAGTCGCCAGCACGTAATCGTCGGGCTTGGCCTGCTGCAAAATCATCCACATGCCTTCGACATAGTCGCGGGCGTGGCCCCAGTCACGCTTGGCATTCAGATTGCCAATGAAAAGCTGTTGCTGCTGGCCGGCCTCGATCGCCGCCACCGCCCGGGAAATTTTGCGCGTTACAAAGGTCTCGCCACGCATCGGGCTTTCGTGATTGAACAAAATACCGTTCGAGCCATGGATCCCGTACGCCTCGCGATAGTTCACGGTGATCCAGTAGGCGTAAAGCTTAGCCGCAGCGTAAGGGCTGCGCGGCGCGAAAGGCGTGCTCTCGTTCTGCGGCGCCGGCGAATTGCCGTACAATTCCGAGGTCGACGCCTGGTAGAAGCGAACCCGCTGCTCCATGCGCAGGATGCGGATCGCCTCCAGCAAACGCAGCGTGCCGAGCGCGTCGGCGTTGGCGGTGTATTCCGGCGTCTCGAAACTCACTTGGACGTGGCTTTGCGCCGCAAGGTTATAGATTTCCGTCGGCTGCGATTCCTGGATCAATCGAATGAGGTTGGTCGCGTCGGTCATGTCACCGTAGTGCATGAAGAAGTTGGCGCCGGGCACATGCGGATCGACATAGAGATGGTCGACACGCTGGGTATTGATCGACGACGACCGGCGTTTGACGCCGTGGACGATATAGCCTTTCGCCAGCAGCAGTTCGGCAAGATAGGCCCCGTCCTGTCCGGTAATGCCGGTGATTAATGCGACTTTATTTGCCATCAAACGCGTCCAATTCTTGTCATCCCGTCAATTTCGCACACAGACCGTGATAGGCCCGGTACCAGACGATAAAACGTTTTATCCCGTCGGCGATCGGCGTTGCGGGTTTGAAGCCGACGTCGCGCATGAGGTCTGCGACATCCGCGTAGGTTGCCGGAACGTCGCCCGGCTGCATCGGCACCAATTCGCGCTCCGCCTTTTTGCCGATGACCTCCTCGAGCAGTCGGATCACCTCCAACAGTTCAACCGGGTTGTTATTGCCGATATTATAGATACGCCACGGCGCCGAGCTCGATCCGGGGTCCGGTGTCGCGCTCGACCAGGCCGAATCGCCGGATGGCGGAAGGTCGATCAGACGCACGATCGACTCGACGACGTCATCGATGTAGGTGAAATCACGCCGCATATTGCCGTTGTTGAAAAGTTTGATCGGCGCGCCAGCCAGGATCGCGTTGGCAAATATCCACATTGCCATGTCCGGTCGTCCCCACGGGCCATAGACCGTAAAGAAACGCAATCCGGTGGTCGGCAGCTTGAACAAATGCGCATAGGCATGCGCCATCAGTTCATTGGCTTTTTTCGAGGCGCCGTAGAGGCTCAAAGGATGGTCGACATTGTCGTGGACGGAAAACGGCATGCGGGTATTCGAGCCATAGACCGAAGACGATGAAGCAAACACCAGGTGATGGCAGCCGTTGTGCCGGCAGCCTTCGAGCACGTTGGTGAAGCCGACGAGATTGGCATCGACATAAGCATGCGGATCGACCAGCGAATAACGAACGCCGGCTTGAGCCGCGAGATGCACCACTCGGTCGAACCGGTGCTCGGCGAACAGTGTC
>JBBRKD010000519.1:0-1928 GCA_038218255.1 Hyphomicrobiales bacterium
TCGCGCTGGTCGGTTTCGCGCCGATGCTGATTGATCTCGGCACCAGCGAGGCGTCGACGCAAAAGACCCATATCACTCAGACCGATATCAGCGCGCTGTTCTGGCTCAACATTGCGGTCGCTCTCGTTTTGTCCGTTCTGCTCGCCGGCGGCAGCAGCGCCGTGGCGGTATTCTTTGGCGAGCCGTCGCTGACCGGCATCGCGCTGGTGTTGTCGGCCACCTTCCTGCTGACGGCGCTGTCGACCCAGCATTACGCGCTGATGCGCCGGGCGATGCAGTTCCGTCATATCGCGATGATCGACATCTCCGCGAACCTGATCGGCAGCTTTGTCAGCGTCGCGATGGCGCTCACGGGCTGGGGCTACTGGTCGCTGGTGGCCAAGCCGATCGTGACCGCGGCCCTGACGGTCGTGTTCGTCTGGATGAGTTGCCACTGGGTACCAGGACGGCCGCGTTTCTCGTCGGACGTCAAGGAATTGGTCGGCTTCGGATTGAGCGTGACCGGTTTTACCATGACCGACTACCTCGCCAAATCAGCGGATCGAATTGCGATCGGCTATTTCCTCGGTGCAGGCCCGCTCGGCTATTTTCAGAACGCTTACACGGTCTACAGCAATGTGCTCAGCATCCTCACCGAGCCCGTGCACAACATCGCGGCCTCGAGCCTGAGCAAGCTCCGCAATAACATTGACGAACTCAAGCGCTCCTGGACCATGGCGCTGTCGCTCTTGAGTTTCTTCGCGGCGCCGGCCTTTGCCATCCTCGCGGTGATCGGGCAGGATTTCGTGGTGCTGTTGCTGGGCGCGAAATGGGCGCCTGCCGGGCCGCTGCTGTGCATCTTCGCCGTCAGGGGCATCGCCCATAGCATCGAGCGCACCATGGGATGGATTCACGTCGCCGTCGGCCGTGCCGACCGCTGGATGTGGTGGGGCGCTTTCAGCGCCGTATTCCAGTTGCTGGCACTGGCGGCCGGCCTGCCGTTCGGCGTCACCGGTGTCGCCATCGCCTATACGATCGCCATGTTTGCCTTGTTCGTGCCGGCGCTGGTCTATGCCGGGAGTCCGGTCGGGATTGGAACGCGAGACGTGCTGCAGGCCGTAGGCCCGCAGACGATTGCCGCGCTCATCGCCGTCGCGGCCGGTTACGCCATGCAACTGGAGTTGCTTGGCGGACTGTCCCAGTTCATGCGCATTTTCGTTTCCGGCATGGTTTGCCTCGTGGCCTATCTTGCGGTGGTGGTCGGTATTTTCAGGATCACTGGTCCGCTGCATCTCGCCTTTTCCGTGCTGCGCGACTTTCGTGCCGTTCGTTCACCAGCCAGTACTTGACCTCCGACGTTGGGCAACCCGATGCAATATTTCGAAAAATATCTTGTCGAACTCGATAGCGGCCCCTCCAGCGCGGTGTCGCGCGTGACGCTTGGCCTGTGCATTCCACCGGCGTTTCGTGCGCTGTCCGGCGCGCAGGACCAGATCTGGATCGACCTGGCCTTGTTTCTCGCACTGCTGATCGGGCTGCGGGTAGGTCCGGCGGTGCTGCGGAAGCTGCTGCCGTTTTCCGCCGAGGCGAAAAAGATATGGTCCGATCGTCGCCAGATCGCCAAGGTGCATGACAGCTACCAATGGCAGAAGCTGTTCTGGATCGGTCTTGGCCTGTTGCCCTATGCCACCGTCGGCGGCGGCCTCCGGGCCGGCGAGATAGTGTTGACGGCCATCTGCCTGATCGGTGGCGGTGCCGGATGGCTGATCTGGCGCAGGATCAATGCCGCACCTCCCGCGCCGCAGATCAAGGCGCCCGCCTTCAATCAATCGAAGGCGTGACGCGGATCGCTTTACGAGACGTTGCGATCAGTAACTGATCGGCCGTGCCGGGAGTTGGCGGCATTCGGAAAATACCGACCCGTCCGGCATGTCTGCCCGTTCCAGGCA
>JBBRKD010000520.1:0-1928 GCA_038218255.1 Hyphomicrobiales bacterium
CGAGGCCGTTGAAAGAATTCAGGTCGGCGTCTCGCAAGATGTCGCGCTGGCGGAATTCGTCGATACGTTCGACCTCGCGTCGACAAGCGCGGCGCGCTACGCGACGATCGTGGAGGAGCCGCCATTGACAAACGACAAGAGGCTCGACGCGCTGGTCGGAGCAATAGCCGAATATCTCGCCAAGCAGCGCAGGCTGGGCCGTGTACCGCCATGGGTTTCCGGGCCGGCACGTTACCTCGATCGCCCGTGGCATACTTGGCCGTTTGCAGATAACGGGATGCGCGAATATTTGACGTTCGCGAGCCCCGCCGAATTCGCGTCGCGCAACATCTTCACCGAGGAGCGGCCGCTGCGACGGGCCCGTGGTCCTCAGCCAGCCAAGACGTAAGGCCCCCATGATCATCGCCATCGACGGACCGGCCGCCTCAGGCAAGGGCACGCTCGGCAAGCGGCTCGCCAGGCATTACGGCTATCGTCACCTCGATACCGGCGTGATCTACCGGGCCGTCGCCAAAGCGCTGCTGGATGCGGGCGCCGATCTGACCGACGAAGTGCTCGCCGTCTCCGCGGCCCTCGCGCTCGATCCCGAAAAGTTCGGAAACCCCGCCCTCAAGACCCAGGCGGTGGGCGACGCCGCCTCGGTGGTTTCGGCGATTCCAAGGGTGCGGGAGGTGTTATTGAATTTTCAGCGGCAATTCGCTTCCGATCCGCCCGGCGCGGTGCTCGATGGCCGCGATATTGGAACCGTGATCTGCCCTCATGCGGACGTGAAAATATTCGTCGTGGCCGACGCCAAAGTCCGCGCCCGCCGCCGGACTCTGGAAGCAAAAGCCCGGGGCGAGGACGCCGACGAGGCCGAAGTGCTGGCGGATATCCTCAAGCGCGACGAACGCGACCGGAACCGGGCCACCGCACCCCTGAAAGCGGCTTTCGATGCTCACTTGCTCGATAACTCGCATTTGGATATAGAAGACGGCGTCCGGGCCGCCATCGACATTGTCGAGGCCGTCCGAGCGGGCCGGCAGCGGGTTTGAGCGCTTCAAATTAGCGAGCGCTTTCAAACTAAACCGCTGCCGTCATTGGAGGAAAGCCCGCTCCAGGTTCTTGTCGTCGATAGCTCGCTTACAGGCCCCGGACATCAAGTCACGCGTATTCTTTTCGCAAAACCGGTATCCACTTTAGCGGAATACGCGCAATCAACGTATCGAACGTGCAGGCATGCTGCCGGCCCGCTTTTGCAATTTTTTGCAAACAGCGGTCGTTAGGGTTTGCGGACCTCTGACACTTCACGCGCGATGCGCCCTTTAACCCGAATGGCCGGCGACACCCGCATCTGGAGAACAAATGGCTTCGACTGCTACTTCCTATAATCCTTCCCGCGACGATTTTGCCGCGATGCTCGACGAGTCCTTTGCCGGCGGCAATCTGCAGGAAAGCTCCGTCATCAAGGGCATCGTTGTTGCGATCGAGAAGGACATGGCCGTCATCGATGTCGGCCTGAAGACCGAAGGCCGCGTAGCGCTGCGTGAATTCGCAGGACCCGGCCGCGACAGCGAACTCAAGGTCGGCGATCAGGTCGAGGTATTTCTCGACCGCATCGAGAATGCGCTCGGCGAGGCCGTGTTGTCGCGCGACAAGGCGCGCCGCGAGGAAAGCTGGGGCAAGCTCGAGAAGGCCTTCAACAACAACGAGAAGGTGCACGGCGTCATCTTCAATCAGGTCAAGGGCGGCTTCACCGTCGATCTCGACGGCGCGGTGGCCTTCCTGCCGCGCTCGCAGGTCGATATCAGGCCGATCCGCGACGTCGCACCGCTGATGAACAACTCGCAGCCGTTCCAGATCCTCAAGATGGATCGCCGCCGCGGCAACATCGTGGTGTCGCGCCGCACGGTTCTCGAAGAGACCCGCGCCGAACAGCGCCAGGAACT
>JBBRKD010000521.1:0-1918 GCA_038218255.1 Hyphomicrobiales bacterium
GGCGAAGGCCGAATGGGCCGAGTCACACTGAATTCCATTTTTTTCCTCTGCCCGAAGAGTCGGCCTGGCTGTTTAGTGGGACGATGTCGGTGCTGCGTCACACTGGGTGCTGTTTCCCTGATGCAGAAGAACGCGCCAATCGAAAGCCGCTTCTCGTTGCCATCCGCTCCCAGTTTCACCGATAAGCAACCCCTCAACCTTCAATACAAGGTCCGCTCCCCCACCGGCGGCGGCACCCACTGGTACAGCCAGGTCTCGGTCAACGGCTGTCCTTCGCAGCTGAGATACAGCCGCAAGTCGATCGGGTCGGTCGCGTTCGTCGGCACCACGTCGAACAGCGCGCGGTAGCCGCGCACCGATTGCAAGGGACGCGCCGACGTGGTCTCGATGCGGGCGCCCGACGACGCGGTGATCTCCGGGGTGACGACCGCGTTGCTGCCGATCAGCGACAGGTCGCCGCCCGAGAAATCGACCGCGAAGCGCCACGAAAAATACGTGCGCTTCTTGCCGATGACGCCGCCCAGGCCGGTGCGCGTCGCGACGCATTTCGCCAGCGGCGGCTGCACTGGCGGCTGCCCGCCCCAATACAGCCGGTAGCCGAGCAGCAACTCGTCGCCCGCTTCGGGTTTGCGCGCCGGGTTCCAGAAGGCGACGATGTTGTCGAAGGTCTCGTCTGCCGTCGGAATCTCGGCCAGCTGCACTGAGCCCGCGCCCCAGCCTGACTTCGGCTCGACCCACAGGCAGGGCCGCTTCTCGTAGAACACACCGTCGTCCTGATAGTGGTCAAAAGCGCGGTCTCGCTGCAGCAGGCCGAAGCCGCGCGGGTTGTTGTCTTGAAAGGCGTTGAAGGCGAGCTGCCGTGGGTTGGTCAGCGGGCGCCAGATCCATTCGCCGCTGCCGGTCCACATGGCCAGGCCGTCGCTGTCGTGAATCTCGCCGCGCCAGTCGTAGCCCATACGGCGGTCGTTCTCGCCGGTCTGGAACATGCTCGTACACGGCGCGATGCCCAAACGCTCGATCGAGGTTCTCGGGTACAGCGCGGCGTCGATGTCCATCACCTGCGTGTCGCCCGGTGTGATGACGAAGCGGTAGGCGCCGGCCACGCTCGGCGAGTCGAGTAGCGCGTACACCGTGACGCTGTTCGAGCCCACGGCGGGGCGTTCGAGCCAGAAGCCGATGAAGTTCGGAAACTCTTCCGGCTTCGGTGCGCCAGTGCCGATCGCCAGACCGCGCGCCGACAGCCCGTATTGCCACTCGCCGCCGACCGCGCGGAAGTAGCTCGCGCCGAGGAAGGCGGTGATGTCGCGCTGCAGGTCGGTGTGGAAATTCAGCCGGAAACCGGCGAAACCGAGATCGCGCGGTAATTTCGCGTAGTCGAGCCCGCTTTTGCCGTGGTCGAACATTTCGGGCAGGTAGGCCAGCTGCTGCGCCTGGCCGTCGGCCAGTTCGTACAGCCGCACTGGTGACTTGAAGTACAGCCCCAGGTGGAAGAACTGCGCCTGGAAGCGCAGCTTTTCGTTGCGCCACAACGCATGGTCGGGGCGAAAACGGATCGCCTGGTAGGCGTCCCAGTCCAATGCCTCGATTTCCTTCGGCAAGGCCGCGCGCGGCTTCTCGTAGGGCTTGCGCGACAGCGCCTGCGCCTGTCCTTTCAGGGCCGCGAAGTCGAAGCGCTGCGGCGCGCCGATCGCTTGCAGCTGTTCGGCCCAGGCGGGTACCGCAGCGCTGCCTGCCAAGGCGGCGAAGCTGGCGATGAAATGTCGGCGTGGCGTCGGCGCAAAGGTTGGCACAGTCACTCGACTTTCACACCCTTCCAGAACGCGACGTGTCCCTTGATGTGCGCGGCCGCCTCGCTCGGCTCAGGGTAGTACCAGGCCGCGTTCTCGTTCATGTCGCCGTTGACCATCACGCTGTAGTA
>JBBRKD010000522.1:0-1902 GCA_038218255.1 Hyphomicrobiales bacterium
TGCGCGGGGCGGAAGGATTGCTACCGGCCATCGACGCTGTGATCGTGGAAATTCACCTGGGCAAGCGAGATGTTTACAAGCCGCAGGATATTTTCGATCTGCTCGGCCGACATGGGTTTGCGATCATCGACGTGCTCGACCGGGAAGTTCGCAACGGGCAGGTGACGTGCCTTGATGTTATGTTCGAGCGACCGACAGCGCGCTAACTACGTGCGCCGTTTACTTCGGCACCCGGCACGCGTTGGCCGCACAGGCGTTGCGGCGGAAGGCACGGTATTCGCGCGACGTGCATGCCGGTGTCCGGCGCCCGCAGAAATATGTGCCGCCGATGAAGCGTTTCAGCTTGCCGTCGCAGGAACATGTGTAAGGCGTGCCGGCATGGGCTGGAGGCGCGAGGTTCACATTCGCCGCAATTATCAAAGCCATAAGCGCTGGCACCAGACCCCATCTCGCAACCCTGCGACGACTCGTAAGACCCGCCAACCACATGCTGCCTCCGCGCGCTCAGCGTCCGCGCACATGATGATGCGCTGGACGTCAGTTTAGCAGACGGATCAGCCGATGGAGATACCGGCGAAAGACCGGTTAGCGTTGGCCGAAACCACCGCCACCACCGCCAAAGCCGCCACCCGACGAGCCGCCACCGGCACCGCCGCGACCGCCACCTGCACCACCGGGGCCGCCTTTGGCACCGGGACCGCCAGCGCCACGCACAACGGCGGGCTTGGAGGGCAGGAGACCTTCACGCTGCATTTTTTTGCGAGCGAGCTTGCGGGCGCGGCGCACCGCTTCCGCCTGCTCGCGTACGCGCTTTTCCGAAGGCTTCTCGAAATAATTGCGGAGCTTCATCTCGCGGAAAATGCCCTCGCGCTGCATCTTCTTCTTGAGCGCCTTGAGAGCTTGGTCGACGTTATTGTCGCGAACGAGAACCTGCACGCGGGGGTATCCTCTTGATGTGTGAATACTGCGAAAAATGATTAGCCCGGCAACACGTGAACTCACGTGACCGAGCAATTGGCCAAAAACTTAACAGAGGCTCGGCGATTTGTCCAATAGGTCATGTTCTGGCTGAGAGCCGCGTGACATGGCCCATCTTACGGCCCGGTCGGGCGTCATTCTTACCATAGAGATGGAGGCAGACGCCCGGTTCAGCTGCCACCCGATGCCAGCTGAGAGCGTCGCGTCCGATGAGGTTGGTCGTGATGGCATTGGAATGGCGGGCGGTGGAACCGAGCGGCCACCCAGCGATCGCGCGGATGTGGTTTTCAAACTGGTCGATGGCGCAGGCATCCATCGTCCAATGCCCCGAATTGTGGACGCGCGGGGCCATCTCGTTGACGTAGAAGACGTCGCGCCCGTTGTGGTCGAGCACGAAGAATTCAACCGCCAGCACGCCGACATAGTCGAGCGCGTCGGCAAGGCCTCGCGCGGTCTGGACGGCTGCATGCGCCCCGTCGACGGTGAGGGCGGCCGGGACCGACGCGGTGTGGAGGATGTGATCGCGGTGGGCGTTCTCGGTCACGTCGTAGGCCGCGAAAATTCCATCGATGCTGCGCACGCCGATAACGGATACTTCGCAGCGAAAGGGGACAAATTTTTCCAAGATCGCCGGCTGTCCGCGCATGGCGGCAAAGGCTGATTTGGCGTCGGCGTGGGCGGCAAGCTTTGCCTGACCTTTGCCATCATAGCCAAAGCGGCGAGTCTTCAGGATCGCCGGCAGTCCGATTTGATCGATACGCTGGTCGAGTTCGGCGGCACTTTCGACGCCAGCAAAGTCCGCCGTCAGAGCCCCAAGTTCCCGGGCGAGGCGCTTTTCATGCATCCGGTCCTGCGCGCATGCCAACGCCTTGACGCCTGGGCGCACGGGAACGCGCTTTGCGAGGTAGGCCACCGTCTCGACGG
>JBBRKD010000523.1:0-1886 GCA_038218255.1 Hyphomicrobiales bacterium
ACCACCGACTACCCGCTCGGCGTGGCGCGCGGGCAAGTCGCCAAGACATATATCGTCGCCGAAAGCCCAGACGGCCTGATCCTGGTCGACCAACATGCCGCGCACGAACGCCTCGTGCTGGAGCGGATGCGCAAGGCGATGGCGAACGGCGGCGTCGCGTCGCAGGCGTTGCTGCTGCCCGAAGTGGTCGAGCTCGACGAACCGGCGTGCGACCGGCTTGAGGCGCGCGCCGCCGAATTGAGCGAATTCGGCCTCGACCTCGACCGCTTCGGCCCGCGCGCGATGCTGGTGCGCGGCGTGCCGGCTTTGCTGGGGCAAGGCGACGTGATCGGCCTCGTCACCGATCTCTCCGACGAACTGGCGGCGTTCGACGAAGCACTGAGCCTTAAGGAACGGCTCGATCATGTCGCCGCGACGATGGCGTGCCACGGTTCGGTGCGGGCAGGGCGGGTGTTATCGGTCGCCGAGATGAACGCGTTGCTCCGCGAAATGGAGGTCACCCCGCATTCGGGGCAATGCAATCACGGCCGCCCGACCTGGGTAAAGCTGGCGCATGGCGATATCGAGAAGCTGTTCGGGCGGCGGTGACTCTTTCGCTTCGGTTACGCTCGAACGGAGCATTCAACGCTTCACCGCTAAAATAAAACGACTCATCGTATTGAAACCATTTGGGCGCATACGCATTTGAGGATCAGAGGTTCTGGTTTTCAGACCTGCAACACAAAGCGACCGCCCAAATGACCAAGGTTCTTCCCGTTTTCCTCGCCCTCATCCCGTTCGCGGCTTTGGTGAGCGCGTGCGTGGTGACCGGGTAACCGCCCTCCGCTCCAGCCCCCCAATCCCCGGGGCGGAGACACACGAAAAGGGCCGCCCGGATCACTCCGGGCGGCCCTTTTACGTTCCGATGAGCGGTACCGCTCAGGCTTGGGCTGGTGCCTCGGCCTGATTGTTGTCACTGCTGACTTCGGCAGTCGCGCCCGGCTCGGCGTTGGGATCGTACGCCTCGACGAAGCCGGCCTCGTCCTTCTCGAACATCGCTTCCATGACGTTGACGCCATCGGCCTGCATCTTCGCCTCTTCGGGGGAGCGTGCGATGTTGACCTTGATCGTCACCGAAACTTCCGGATGCAGCGACACCTTGATGTCGTACACGCCGATCGCCTTGATCGGCTTGTTGAGCACGATCGCCGATTTCGAGACCTTGTGACCCTCGGCCTCCAGCATTTCGATCAGATCGCGTACCGCGACCGAACCGTAAAGCTGGCCGGTGTTCGACGACTGGCGGATCAGCGTCAGCGTGATGCCGTCGATCGTCTTGGCTTCGATCTCGGCATGGCCGCGACGTTCGGCATTCTCGGCCACGATTGTCTCGCGGTGGTTTTCGAAGACCTTGCGGTTGGCTTCGTTGGAGCGAAGCGCCTTCTTGTTCGGCAGCAGGAAGTTACGGGCGAACCCGTCCTTCACCTTGACGACGTCGCCAATGTTGCCGAGCTTTTCGACGCGCTCCAGCAGGATGATATCCATGGGGTGCGCTCCTTACTTAACGATGTAGGGCAGCAAGCCCAGATGGCGCGAACGCTTGATCGCCTGAGCGAGCTCGCGCTGCTTCTTGCCGCTCACCGACGTGATGCGCGACGGGACGATCTTGCCACGCTCGGACACGAAGCCCTGCAGCAGACGTACGTCCTTATAGTCGATCCGGGGGGCATCCTTGGCCGAGAACGGGCAGGATTTGCGGCGGCGGAAAAATGGGCGTGCCATGTCTATAGCTCCTTATTCGCCGTCGAAGTTGCGACGCGGGCGGTCTTCGCGGTCGCCACGGTCAGGACGGCCACCTTCGCGGTCGCCACGACGCTCACGGTCGCGGTCCGACTTGCGCATCATGA
>JBBRKD010000524.1:0-1884 GCA_038218255.1 Hyphomicrobiales bacterium
CAGACGTCGGGATGGTCGCTGACCGCGCAGGATGTGTTCAACAACGCGACGCGCACCTGCCTCGAAGCGATGGCGGCGACGCAGGGGCACACGCAATCGCTCCATACCAATGCGCTCGATGAGGCCATCGCACTGCCGACCGATTTCTCCGCCCGTATCGCGCGCAATACGCAATTGCTTCTCCAGCAGGAAACCGGCACATGCCGGGTTATTGATCCGTGGGGCGGCAGCTATTTCGTCGAACGGCTGACGCACGATCTGGCCGTAAAGGCGATGGCACATATCCGCGAAGTCGAAGAGTTCGGCGGGATGACGAAGGCGATCGCAGCCGGTATCCCCAAGATGCGGATCGAGGAAGCGGCTGCACGCACGCAAGCGCGGATTGATGCCGCCAAGCAGACGATCGTCGGCGTGAACAAGTTCCAGGTGACGACGGACGCCAAGATCGACGTGCTGAAAGTCGACAACAAGTCTGTGCGCGAACAGCAGATCGCCAAACTCGAACGGTTACGCGCTGAACGTAACCCAGCCGAGGTTAAGGCCGCGCTCGCAGCCCTCACCGATGGCGCGCGCGGGGGCGGCAATCTGCTGGACCTCGCCGTGAAAGCAGCGCGTGCCAAGGCGAGCGTCGGGGAAATTTCAGACGCAATGGAAGAGGTGTTTGGCCGCCACCGGGCGGAAATCCGCGCCATTTCAGGTGTCTACCGGTCGGAGGCAGGCAGCATGAATGCGAACGTCGGCAAGATCCTCGCTCTCGTCGATGTGTTTGAAAAGAACGAGGGACGCCGCCCGCGCATTCTCATCGCCAAGATGGGCCAGGACGGGCACGACCGGGGCCAAAAGGTGATTGCGACGGCGTTCGCCGATCTGGGCTTCGACGTGGATATCGGGCCGCTGTTTGCCACACCCGACGAAGCTGCCCGCCAGGCGGTCGAAAACGACGTGCATATCATCGGCGTGTCGTCGCTCGCCGCGGGACATCTGACGCTTGTGCCAGAACTCAAGGCGGCGCTGGCAGCTCAGGGGCGCGAGGACATCATGATCGTGGTCGGCGGCGTTATTCCGCCGGACGATTATCCAGCGCTGTTTGCTGCTGGCGCAAAAGCCGTGTTTGGCCCTGGCACCAACATCCCCGAAGCCGCCATCGACTTGCTTGCCAAGCTCAATTCAGCGCTGGGGCATGAAGGCAAGGTTGCAGCCGAGTAAGTCAGCGCATCGCCGGTCTTACTCCGGCTCAGTGACTGTGACGGGGCTGCGTGCGGCTTTGTCGGCATCACGCTCGCGGTTGATGCGTGCCATCCAATCGTCGCGCATCGATTTTTTCACGGGCGCACTGGCGGCTGCTCCGACGGCACCTGCTTTTGGCTCCGGCTCCGATGACACGCTGGTCATCCAGGCGCCAACGTCGGCGTCGATCGCCTTCGGGCCGCGCAGGCTCGACATCTGCGTGAAGGGTATGGGATAGGGGCAGCCGCTGCGGCATTCGCCGACCTTTTTTGCCGCCGCAACCGCGCTGCCAGGGGCTTCTGCCGCGACGGATTTTAAGTTCGACTTGGGCTCGCTGTAGATGACTTTGGTGCGGATTTCACCGCAGCCAGCTTCGCAGACGACAACGTGATCGTTGGGGGCGGCGACTTGCAGCGGATGGGGTAGTGGCTGGCGCTGCTCGATCTCGATCGCGGCCTGGGCGCGGGTTTCGTCCGTCACAGCATCGTGGGCGGGCGTCATTGTTGTGGGCGTCACAGCAAGGGTCGGCGCGGCAGGCGCTGAGACAGGTGCCACCGGCATCATGGGCGCAGGCGCAAGACCCGGTGCCGGAGCTGCCGCCGACGTCGCGGACGTTAGTTCAGCGGGTTTGGCTGCGACCGTTGCAGGCATGACAGG
>JBBRKD010000525.1:0-1878 GCA_038218255.1 Hyphomicrobiales bacterium
GGTAATAACAGGCCGTTCGCCCACGGCAGGAGACCGGCATGGATCAAGACGAGCCGCGGCTGGAACAGGAGACGCGGCGGCGGCGGCGGCAGCGGATGTTTGCCCACCGGCGCATACCCGTGCGGCTCATGGTGCCGAACTTCTTCACCCTGCTCGGCCTGTGCGCCGGGCTGACCTCCATCCGGATGGGGATCGAAGGGCGCTACGACATCGCGTTGGCAGCGATCGTGTTTGCTGCCTTCCTCGACGGGATCGACGGGCGGATCGCGCGCTTGCTCAAAGCCTCGTCGCGGTTTGGTGCCGAACTCGACAGCCTCGCCGACTTCGTGAATTTCGGCGTCGCGCCAGCCTTCTTGCTGTTCAACTGGGGGCTGACCGGGCCGCGCAGCATCGGCTGGATTTGCGTGATGATGTTTGCGTTAGCTTCTGCCCTCAGGCTCGCGCGTTTCAACGCCGCCCTCGATGACGATAAGCCGCGCTGGCAGTCGAACTATTTTGTCGGTATGCCGACACCGGCCGCGGCCATTGCCGTGATGCTGCCGATCTACATCGACCAGAGCGGGCTGCTCGACGTGCGCGGAAATCCGCTGCTGCTCAAGGCTGTGCTCGTGTACATCATGGTCATTGCGGTGCTCATGGTGTCAAACGTCCCGACGTTTTCGGGCAAGCTCATCGGCGAGCGGGTGGCGCGCGAATGGGTGCTGCCTGCGATCTTTGCAGCCATCGGCTTCGTTGCGCTGCTGGTCACCTACACCTACGACACGCTGGTTGGCGCGACGCTCGCGTATCTTGCCTCAATCCCATGGAGTGCGCGGCGCTTTATGGGCAAGCTCGCCGACGACGAGACCGCCGCAACCGCGCTCGCCGGGACGTCGGCTGCTCTCCCACCCAAACCAAACGCGCCCGAGAGCCTCCATTGAGGGCAGCGACTGCACTCGACGTCCTCGCCTGTCCGCTCGATGGGTTGGCGCTTTCGGCGGCGGGTGGCGGCTATCGGTGCGCGCGCGGCCATACCTACGACCGGGCACGCGAGGGCTATTGCAACCTGCTCGCCGTGCAGCACAAAGCGTCGCTCGATCCTGGCGACAGCCGCGAGATGGTCGCCGCACGACGGCGGTTTTTGGACGCTGGACATTTCGCACCGATCGCAGACGCAGTCTTCGCCGTCATCGCCGAGCGCATGGACAAGGCACCGCGCGACCGGCCGTTTCGCGTCGTCGATGCCGGATGCGGCGAGGGATACTATCTGGAGCGGATTGCCCACAAGGCAACGTCTGAAGGCCTTAGCGATATAGCGCTCGCGGGCTTTGACGTGTCCAAATGGGCGGTCAAGGCTGCCGCCAAGCGGACCCGCGATGTCGCATGGCTGGTCGCCAACAACCGCCATCCGCCCTTTACAGCCACGAGCCTCGATATGGTGCTCTGCGTGTTCGGGTTTCCGGTCTGGGACGGCTTTGCGCCGGTGCTCGCCGAGGGCGGATGCGTGCTGCTGGTCGATCCAGGGACCGACCATCTGATTGAACTGCGCGAGATCATCTATCCCAAGGTCGAGCGGTCGGGGCCGCCCCCGCTACAGGCCCCAGGTTTTCGTCTGGCGCACGAACAGGCTCTCAGCTTTTGTTTCGATCTCGAAAGCCCAGGCGCCATTGCCGACCTTCTTGTAATGACGCCGCATGGCTATCGCATGGGCGAGGCCGGCCGGGCGGCCATTGCCGACATTGCGCAACTCACCATCACAGCCGACGTCGTGGTGCGCGTGGTCGAGCGCCAAGCGCTCACCCCGACGTCTGATAGCCCGACTGGCTCCCGCCAGAGCGTTTGAAACCTAATCCTGCGAACCCTTGATCTTCACAAGGTTGGTCAGCAGAGCGTCGAAGC
>JBBRKD010000526.1:0-1877 GCA_038218255.1 Hyphomicrobiales bacterium
AAGCGCGCATTCGGCAGCGACACGGTCCCCGGCGCCTACGACGACCTCGAGCAGGCCGACCTCGTGGTGCTCGTGGGATCAAACCTCGCATGGTGTCATCCGGTGGTGTTCCAGCGGTTGGAAGCCGCGCGTGCGACCCGCAAAACCAAAATCATCGTCATCGACCCGCGCCGTACGGCAACCTGCGAAATCGCCGACCAGCATTTGGCGCTCGCGCCTGGAACAGATGTCGCGTTGTTCAATGGGCTGCTCAGTCATCTGGCTCATGAGGGTCTGTTCGATCATGCCTACGTGTCCGACAACACGACGGGCACAGACGCAGCGCTCACCACCGCGCGCGCGATGAACTTGCCAGCGATCGCTGCCTGCACGGGGCTGCCACCCGACGCGATCACCGCGTTCTACCAAGCGTTTGCTGCGTCCGAGCGCGTGGTCACCGTCTACAGCCAGGGCGTCAATCAATCGAGCGCTGGCACTGACAAAGTGAACGCGATCATCAACTGCCATCTCGCCACCGGGCGCATCGGTCGGCCCGGCATGGGCCCGTTCTCGATCACCGGCCAGCCCAACGCCATGGGCGGGCGCGAAGTTGGCGGGCTCGCCAACATGCTGGCAGCGCATATGGAGCTTGGCAACGCCGACCATCGCGCCATCGTTCAGCGCGTCTGGGGCGGCCCGAACATGGCGACGGCGGCTGGTTTCAAGGCAACCGACCTTTTCCGCGCCATGGCCGATGGGCGCATCAAGGCCGTTTGGATCCTATCGACCAATCCAGCCGACAGCCTGCCGCAAGCCGACACGGTGATCGCCGCGCTAAAAGCCTGCCCGTTCGTCGTCGTCTCGGAAGCCATGCGGGAGACCGATACAACCCGTCACTCGCATGTGCTGCTGCCCGCCGCCGCGTGGGGCGAAAAGGACGGCACAGTCACCAATTCCGAGCGCCGCATCTCACGCCAACGCCCGTTCATGGCGGCACCAGGCGACGCCAAGCCCGACTGGTGGATCGTCTGCGAAGTCGCCAAGCGGATGGGCTATGCGGCGGCCTTCACCTATGCGGGGCCGCACGAGATTTTCGCCGAGCACGCGCGATTGTCCGGTGCCGACAACGGCGGAACGCGGGATTTCGACATCTCAGCGCATGCGGGCATCGCGCGGGACAGTTATGACGCGCTCGCCCCCTTCCAATGGCCGCAGGCCGCCGGTGCAGCCGCAGGCGAAACACGCTTCTTCGCCAACGGTCGCTATTACACGCCCGATGGCCGGGGCCGGTTCATCGCTACGCCGTATCGCCCTCCCGTCGCAGCACTGTCCCCTGAATATCCATTCGTGCTCAACACCGGGCGCGTGCGCGACCAGTGGCACACCATGACGCGGACGGCGAAAACAGCCCGCTTGATGAGCCACTATCCCGAGCCGTTCGCCGAGCTGCATCCCGACGATGCGGCAGCTCTCGGCATCGCGTCCGGCGGCCTCGTGCGGGTCGCCAGCCGCCACGGGTCCGTCATCGTGCGCGCCGACATCTCAGACCGCCAGCGGCGCGGCTCGGTCTTCGTCCCAATGCACTGGACCGATCAGCTCGCAAACCACGGCCGGGTCGATGCGGTTGTCGAAACCAACATCGATCCTGTGTCGGGCCAGCCCGAGCTGAAACATACTCCCGTCCATGTCGCGCCCTTGACTGCCGACTGGCACGGCTTGCTCGTCACTGCCGACAAGCCGCACGCGCTTCAGGCTGTCTACTGGGCGATCGCACCCGTGAAATCGGGATGGCGGACCGAACTCGCTTGGAACACGGGCGAGGTCGCAGACTGGCCAGTGCAGGCGCGCGCGCTGCTCGGCTGCGATGCCGATCCGCAGCTTCAGTTCGTGCATTATCG
>JBBRKD010000527.1:0-1872 GCA_038218255.1 Hyphomicrobiales bacterium
AGCATTGTTGCCATTCTGTCGCAGGTTTTGCAAAATCTTCCGAATCCAGATCGACGTGCCGAATGGCCACCGGAAGCGTGGCTGCCGTGAACGTCATTGAGCCGTTTGGCGTCTGAGACCTGCCGAATGGACCTGAGTGACGACTCAAGAGAGCCTGGAGGTTCAGGTCGAGAACCAATACTGTAACCGCCCTCACCACGCTATTAAGTTTGTCATAAGCGGCAAACATAGCGCCACATCGCGCGTCGTCGACGAACGCAAAAGGTGTGAGTAGAATTGGGAGTAGATGCGCCGGTGGTTGTAAATTTTTGGAACGGTATCAGTACCTTATAAAAGTATTAGATTCCGGCCAGGGCACCACGCTTCGCCCTTTCGGGCTTCGCGTGGCGCAGCCACGCTAGCCCGAAAGAGCGAGGCGTGTCCGGCGAAGCCTCTTGGCGAAGACGGACTGCCCGGCACCTTATACGGCGCCACTTGTGCGGCGCTTGTCCTGACCTGCAACCGGCTCTCTCCATCCGCGCTATCGCCTTTGCGATTTCCGTGCTCCAGTGAAATTTGTATCGCGACTTGTCCATGACAAGGACAGCGCATTTGCATCACGGGATGGAAGCGATGGATCTGAAGGGGTTGGTTGCGCTGGTGACGGGCGGCAATGGCGGGCTGGGGCAACGCATCTGCCACGCGCTCGCAAAGGAGGGCGCACATATCGCCGTCATGTACGCGCGCAGCCGCGAGCAGGCGGAAGGCGTCGCCAGCGAACTAAGGTCGCACTATCAAGTCAACGCTCAAGCTTTCGCGTGTGACATACCGACGACGCGGCGGTGAAACGGCTGATCGGTGAGGTCACCCATGCCTTCGGCCGCATCGACATTTTGATCAACGATGCCGCTTACAACCTCTCGATCCCGTTCGGCGATCTCGACAGTCTGTCGATGGAAGTGTGGGACAGGATCATGGCCACCAACCTGACGGGGCCGATGCGCCTGACCAAGGCGGTGGCCCCGTCCTGAAGGCCCACGGGCGAGGCCGCATCGTCAACATCGCTTCGGTCGCAGGGCTCAGCCCGACCGGCTCTTCCATCGCCTATGCCGTGTCGAAGGCGGGGCTCATCCATCTGACGCGTTGCATGGCGGTGGCACTGGCGCCCGAGACGCTGGTCAACTGCGTGGCGCCCGGTCTGCTGGACGGCACGCGCGCGACAGCCAATCTCAAGCCTGAGCAGGTCGAGCGCTCCGCGGCAAGCTCGCTCCTGAAGAAGCCCGCCGACAAGGACGACTGCGCCGACATGGTGGTCGCCATGTGCCGCACCGAGACCATGACCGGTCAGACGGTCGTCATCGACGCGGGGCGGATATTTCATTGAGACGGCGGGCTTAATCGGATCGCTTCCTGTTCGACCCGGCCAGGCGCACCAATCGGGCAGTTTCAGATTTATCGCAGCGTCCCAGCCACCACCCGCTCGATCTCCGTAAACGCCTTGCTCTTCTCGTCCGCCGTCATCAGCGACGCCTCGATCCCGTTACGAACCAGCGTGACGATCTCGTCGCGACCAAGTCCCAAGGCCTCCGACACCGCCCGAAAATTCTGGTTTACGTAGCCGCCGAAATAGGCGGGCTCGTCGGAATTGACCGTCACCACCAGTCCCGTGTCCAGCATCCGCCGCAGCGGATGTTTGGCGAGGTCGTCGACCACCCGCAGCCGCAGGTTCGACAGCGGACACACGGTCAACGCGGTTTTATCCCGTACCAGCCTTCCGACCAGGACATCGTCTTCCATCGAGCGAATGCCGTGATCGATCCGTGCGACGCCGAGCACGTCGAGCGCTTCCCAGATGTAGCTCGGCGGCCCCTCTTCGCCGGCATGCGCCGACAG
>JBBRKD010000528.1:0-1865 GCA_038218255.1 Hyphomicrobiales bacterium
ATGTGCCGCGATTCGTATTCGGTCACAGCCACGGCGCCCTGGTGCTGATCGCCGGGATGATTCGGCGACGTATCGCGGCGCGGGGATTCATTCTCTCCTCGCCGTTCCTCCGCCCGGCATTCACCGTGCCGGCTTCAAAGCGGCTTCTTGGGGCGATAGTCGGCTGGGCCGTTCCGTGGATGAGGGTGAAATCCGGCCTGAAAAGCGAGTGGCTTTGTTCGGACAAGGCGATGCTCGATGAAGGCGTCACCGATAAGCTGATGGTGCATGATGCGACGCCGCGTTGGTTTTACAGCATGACGGTCGTGCAGGCGGAAGTACGCGAGCGAGCGGCGGAGTTCACCGCGCCCTTCCTGTGCCTGACCGGCTCCGCCGATGGCGTGGCCGATCCCGCCACCGCTGCAGAGTTCGTGGTACGCGCCGGCTCAGTCGACAAGACCCTGCGCGTTTACGAGGGGTTGCGCCATGAGCTCCTGCGCGAACCCACGCGCGAAGCGATCTTCGCTGACATCTATCGCTGGATTGCCGATCGGGTTAGCGCGTGACGGCGGTCGGTTGCGGCGCCTGGATCTCGATCCGATTTCCGTCGGGGTCATTGGTATAGAAACGCACCACGCCGGGGATCGATCCGCGGCCATCGTAACGAACTTCGAAACCGGCCGTTTTCACAGCCTGCTCGGCTGCGACGAGATCGCTGACCCAGAGACAGAGGTGCCGCTTGCCAGGGGTATCGGGCTCGTCGCGGACCACGATGTGGATGACGCCGCACCCGGTGTCGAACCAAGCACCCGGGAAATCGGAACTGGCCGGCCGCGGGATCTCCCCAAGTCCTAGGACGCCGACGTAGAACGCTCGTGAACGTCCGACATCGGTCACGTCAACGGCCACATGATCGAGGCGTTCAACACGAAAATCGGGCATGGTCGACCACCCTTTCTCATGCTGCCACTCTGGCAGCGCATGTTGCAGTCCAGCATCGCTTTGGCAGAAACGGGCAAACGACCGCGGATTTGCCCCTTGGCTGCGCTAACCTAAACGCAATCCAATACGCCAGTTAGCGATAGCATTGCTCCAGGGCAGCCTCGGCATGACTCTTGTTATGGGAGCGTTGTTTACGCAACCGCGGTTCGGTGACGGGTGGGTATGGTACATGTGGATTCTCCAAACCGTTTGACGGTATTGCTGGCCAATGAGCAGGAGGGCTGGCATCAGACGGTTCGTCACTTGTTGGAACCTCAGGGCGTGCAGACATTGTCGGCCCGTAACGGCCGGGAGGCGCTGCACCTGATCGAGTCCCAGTCGATCCACGTTGCCGTCCTCGACCACCAGATGCCTCAGCTTGGCGGGCTACAGGTCATCAAGCTGTTGCGGGAGTTGGACAAGGCGCCGCCGGCCATCCTGTTGGCCAACGACTTGACCAGTGCCTTGTTGCGAGAGGCCTTGGGAATGCACGTGTTCAGCGTGCTGAGCAAGCCGGTGGATTTCAATGTTCTGCTGGATGCCCTGGCCCGCGTGATGCGTCGCTATTACGAAAGCCGCTGGCCCCAGTGACCGCCGCGGCGAACCGAACCATGTAAGCGTTCTGAAATTCAGCACGATCGATCAGCCATCATTTTCTCTTAAGAAGGAGTCAACCCCAATGGCGAAATTGCGTCCCCTCGGTGACAAGATCCTCGTCAAGCGCGTCGAGGCCGAGTCAAAGACCAAGAGCGGTATCGTTCTCCCGGACACCGCCAAGGAAAAGCCCAAACGCGGCAAGGTCCTTTCCGTTGGCGAAGGCAAGCGCCTCGACACCGGCGAACGCGCCCCCGTCAACGTCAAGAAGGGCGACGAGGTCATCTTTGCCAGCTACGCCGGCACTGAGA
>JBBRKD010000529.1:0-1864 GCA_038218255.1 Hyphomicrobiales bacterium
GGGCGGATACGCCCTGCGTGATACGGCATGAACCATGCCCGACACGTCCCAGAAGCTCAAGTGTCGACTTTGCCTGCTAACTGGGGGCGGGGCGTTTCCGTCATCCCGCGCCATGCGTGGCTGGCAAGTTGCGTCGCACCCAAGCGGGCGGCGCAGACAAGGGCGGCAAAATGGCTTGCTGCGCGCATGCAGCGCCGTTATAAACCGCTATCCCGCGCTTCACGGCGTGGGCTCTGCCCGGCACCCTTGGAGGCCGCGATGCAGCGCAATGGGCCGTCTCCGGGCCCTTTTTCAATTGGAAAGACGACACAGCCATGGCTCAGCATTCAACTGCTATGAAAGCCACGGCGCGCGCACGGGCCGGCAAGGGGGCCGCTCGTCAAGCACGCCGTGATGGGAACGTACCTGCCGTCATTTATGGCGACAACACGCCTCCCGAGATCATCAACGTCAACTATAACGACCTCTGGCGCCAGTATCTCAAGGGCCATTTCACCTCAACGGTGTTTGACCTCGATGTGGACGGCCGTCAGAACCGCGTCATTCCCCGTGACATCCAGGTCGATCCGATCCGCGACCTGCCGCTCCACGTCGACTTCCTCCGCGTTGGCAAAGACGGCCAAATCCGCGTCGGCGTCGCCATCAAGTTCGTCAACGAACTGCTATCGCCCGGTTTGAAGCGCGGCGGTGTTCTCAACGTCGTGCGCCACGATGTGGAGGTCTTTTGCCCCTACGACAAGATCCCAGCGTTCTTCGAAATCGACCTCACGGGGCTCGAGATCGGGCGCTCGATCCACGTCTCGGCAATCACAATGCCTGAAGGTGTGCGCCCGGTGATCGCAAACCGCGATTTCACGATCGCAACAGTCGCAGGCGCCGTGAAACAGGAAGAAGCCGTAGCGGCAACGGCCGCGGCCGCAGCAGCACCGGCAGCCGGCGCCAAGGCTGCCGCCCCTGCGGCTGGTGCCAAGGCCGCAGCCCCGGCAGCGGGTGCCAAACCTGCAGCAGGTGCCAAGCCTGCAGCCGGTGGCAAGGCAGCGCCTGCCGCCCCTGCCGCCAAAAAGAAGTAAGGTTGCCCGTTCTGGCGGTCTTCTACGCGCAATCTGGGGCCAGCACGCCGGAAGTGGCATGCTGGCTTTTTCATGAAGGAGCCAAGCGGTGAAACTCCTGGTCGGCCTCGGCAATCCCGGCGACGAGTACGCGCGGCACCGTCACAACGTGGGCTTCCTGGCGGTGGACGCACTCGCGAGCGACTATCGGTTTGCCCCATGGAAGAAGCGCTTCCAGGGCACCGCCTGCGAGGGCGAGATCGGTGGCGAACGGGCGGTATTGCTCAAGCCCGCGACCTACATGAACGACAGCGGCCGCGCGGTTGGCGAAGCGCTGCGCTTTCTCAAGCTGGACGTCGCCGACATCATCGTTTTTCACGACGAACTCGACATTGAACCGGGGCGGGTGAAAGTGAAGCTCGGCGGCGGCAGCGCGGGCCATAACGGGCTCAAATCGATCACGCAGTGCGTTGGCAACGAGTATGTACGCGTGCGGATCGGCATCGGGCATCCAGGCCACCGGGACGCCGTCTCGGGCTATGTGCTGCACGATTTTTCCAAGGCCGAGCGCGCGTGGCTCGATCTGCTGTTGGTGGCGATGTCGACGGCGGCCCCTCATCTGATGGCAGGCAAGCCAGAGTTGTTTGCGAGCGCGCTGGCGCGCAGCGACGGGGCGACGGCTGAGCCTGAAAAAGCGGCCAAACCTGCGGCTGCGCCGAAATCGGGTCATCCCGCTGGCGAGCGGGCGGGCAAGCAAAAATCGGCGCTCGAAGACAACCTTCGAAAATGGTTGGCTGCGAAAAAGTAGCGGCGAC
>JBBRKD010000530.1:0-1859 GCA_038218255.1 Hyphomicrobiales bacterium
GTTGCGATCGCGAACCGCCGCTCGCCGCCAACCACTACGTAGAAGGGCTTCCATTCATATTCGATGGTCGATGACATTCGTGCCTCCTACGCCGACGCGAGCAGCGGTGAAGTGGTGCCGGATCGGCTCGCTTCTACGGTCAGCGGGGATCCGACGAGTACACCAACGTGGCTGTCTCGAACCAGGGTGTGCACAACAGCCGTGCGAGGATCGCCGTCAGACATGCGCCTTAGCGCCCTGATGCAAACTGCTGCTTGAGTGCTGTGTTCACCCAGGCTGTTGATGTGCACCGTGTATCTGCCCGATGCTGAATCGCGTGTCGCGCTACTCCCCGCAAGCTGCAACAGTTCTCGGAATGATTCGACCGGCCCTCTTGCGGATGACTGGCGCTTCGAGCCCGCCTCGAAGTCCGTGTCGAACTCGATGGAGTACACGACCGCCATGCCCGTCCTGGCCGCAAACGTTGCAGGGCAATACGCGGCCTCCAGGCGCCTGCGCCAGTTTTTTAGGTACACCTCTGGAAGGATGATTGACCCTTCGGCGTCGCGAAGCTCGCCGTCGACCGTTGAGCGAGCACGCGAGCACAATGCGCTCATCGTGGCGTAGTTTTGTGCCGGCGCGAGATCGTTGCCGCCTAGCACCTGAAGGCCTGCACCAGCGCAGTCGTCTTCGCCGAAGATGGCGCAGAAAGATTCGTTTCCGTAGTCCCACTTGTTGGCCGGGAACTTGATCGCGAAGGCGTGTGTCTCTCGTCTCATTTCGATCGCTTTGGAAGGGTTCTTGCGGAATAGTTACGCAGCCACGTTCTGATGGACTCTGCTGTGAATTAGTACATGCGCCAGCCCGCATCGCGCTCGTAAACCTTGGTGGCGCCCCGTGCCCCCACTGTCGAGATCAAGTAACGCGACGCGACTGGGCGGCCATCAGAGCGGGAGGACCTTGTAGTCGGTCAGCACGTTACTTCGCTGCGCTTTGAGCAGCTTCGCCATGTCGTCCTTGGATGGCTCGGCCTGCATGTAGCACCCCACCTGCTTGTCGTCACCGGACGTGGGGTGCACCCAGGCGTCGACGCGGAAGTTGAAGCCCTTCGCCTTCTGGCGCGCGTCCTTGCGGGCCTGTGCGGCGGTTTGCTTCTGCGAATCTGCATCGAACTGCTTCTGAAGCTCTGCCATGAAGCAGCGTTCGCATCGCTCGTCCCTGTATTGCGATGGGAACATCGCGCGGTTCCAAGCTGAGCCTCCGCACGAGGCGCACACCGTGACTCCGCCGGTTGCGAGGCGGGCGGCCATCGCGTCGACCATCGATTGGAAGTCGGCCTCGTCCAGAGTGGCCCACGGTTTCTTCAGAACTTCGAAATGCCCACCGTTCGGCGTCGCATAGTCGTGCGGCAGCTTGAAGTGCAACTGCAGGCCGTAGTTCGCATACATCCAACTGCATGGGCTGATGCTGACCGTGATCGGTGTTTCACCCACATTGAAGGACGCCGTCTTGTTTCGGTCGAGGGCAGGCATGGCTCTATCTCGTGTTGTTGTCTTGTGCTCATGATGCTCCGTCAGCGCCTACAGCTAAGAGCCCTTGGGTGGCTGCGAGCCTACTTGGTGTAGAAGCAGGTTCCGCAGACGGAGCGGTACGTCGCGTCCCCGATGAGTACTTGCTCCCCCTCGCGCACGCGTGTGCCAGAGGCATCGAGGCGCACGTTCATCGTGGCCTTGCGCTCGCAATCGCAAATTGTCTTCAACTCTTCGATGGAGTCGGCCAGTGTCAGCAGCCAGACGGCGCCTTCGAATGGGTTGCCCTTGAAGTCGGAGCGCAGCCCGTAGACGATGATGGGGATCTGTGCCGTATGAACGAGCCGATGG
>JBBRKD010000531.1:0-1848 GCA_038218255.1 Hyphomicrobiales bacterium
CCCGACGCGATCATCGTAAGCGGACACGATGGCGAAGGGCAAGGTCGGTGGTCGCCACTTCTCTTACGGGTCCAGGCTGTGTAAAAACGGCGTCCGTCATCCAAATCCGGCCATCAGCCGTGTCGATCGGGCCATGAACCGCTCGCGGGACCATATTTTTCGCCGTTGCGATCCGCTGTCAATCCTCGCTGATCCCTGAGCATCCTGAGCAATCTGGTGCGGGGTGGCCTGGCACGCACGTCCCCCGCACCTTACGCCTTGATTGCTTCCATGAGTTTGCTGACGCCGACGATGTTCAGCACGCGTGTCAGATTGTAGCCGAGCACGTTGAGTGCCATTTCGGTGGCGACCTTCGGCAGTGTCTTGCAGAGAAAGTGCGTCGCGCCCATCCGCATCTTCAGCGTCGCAAACGGATGTTCGACGGTCTCGCGACGCACACGCATGGCCTGCGGATTCTTGTCGAGCCGTGTCTGCACGGCCTCGACGACGTGTTCGTGTTCCCAGCGTTTGATGCGCCGCTCGTTGCTCGTGGTGCATTTGTCTCTTAACGGGCAGGCGCGGCATGCCTTCGTGAGGTAGATCCGCATTTTCTGACCGTCTTCATCGGCGGTGTAGTGATGCGGAAGCTTCTCACCAGCCGGGCAACGATAGACATCCTCCGACGGCAGATAGACGAAGTCCTGCTTGCCGAAGCGGCCTTTCGACTTGGCGCCTGAGGTCTGCGGCTTCGGAAGTGTCACAGCAACGCCGGCGTTCTCACATGCCAGGATTTCCTCGCCCTTGAAGTAGCCGCGATCGGCGACGACCTCTAAGTTATCGCTGTGCAGCGCGGCTTTCGCGGCCTCGGCTATCGTGGCGAGCTGCGAGCGATCGCTGCCGGCGTTGGTCACTTCGTGGGCGACGATCAGATGATGTTCGGTATCCACCGCGCTTTGCACGTTGTAGGCGACCATGCCGCTGCCGCGTCCACTCGTGGCCATTGAGCGGCAATCGGGATCGGTCAGTGAGATCTGTTGATCGGGCGATGCGAGCACCTGCTGTTCAATCGCCCTCAGCCGCTTTACTTCTTCTTCCAGCTTGACCAGCTTTTCCTTCAGCCTCGTCTTGACCAGCTCCACCGTCTCCGACGCCTCTTCGCCAGCAGCCTGGCGCCGGTCAGCGGTGTCGAGCTGGCCCATGTAGCGGGCCACGCTTTCTTCGATCTGCTTGAGACGCCGCTCCAGTTTGCCCTTCGTGAAATTGTTGTCGCGGCTGTTGACCGCTTTGAACTTGGAGCCGTCGATGGCCACGCTGGCTTTCGCCAGCAAGCCCATCTTGCGGCACAGCTCGACGAATTGCGCACAGACCTTTTTGATCGCCGGGCCATTGTCCTTGCGGAAGTCGGCGATGGTTTTGTGATCGGGCGCGAGCCGCCCTGTCAGCCACATCACTTCAAGATTGCGGCCCGCTTCGCACTCCAACCGGCGGCTCGATTGCACGCGGTTGAGATAGCCATAGATGTAGAGTTTGAGCAGAACCGCCGGGTGGTAGCCGGGGCGTCCCGTCGCCTGCGGGTGGACGCCAGCAAAGCCAAGGGCGCCCAGATCAAACGCATCGACGAACACATCGACCGCGCGAACAGGGTTGTTCTCACCAACCCAATCTTCCAGACATTCCGGCAGTAACGTCGCCTGCCGCCGATCCATCCCCTCGACGAAACCCGCCATCCCCGCCCCCACCGATTCAGTGGAGTGATTTTAGCATGATCCGTTCAAGTTTTCACACAAGCTGGGTCACGAAGGTGCGTGACGATGGCTCGCCGCCTGCGGTCGTTCAACATTGACAGCGGCCAGTCCGGGAACGGATGAT
>JBBRKD010000532.1:0-1838 GCA_038218255.1 Hyphomicrobiales bacterium
GCGGGCGGTGATCGACCGGCGGTTCGACGAGGTCTATCAGCTGGCCGCCGACATGGGCGGGGCCGGCTACATCTTCACCGGCGAGCACGACGCCGACATCATGCACAACTCGGCGACCATCAACCTCAACGTGGCCGACGCAGCGCACAAGCGTAACATCAAGCTGGTGTTCTACTCCTCGTCGGCCTGTATGTATCCGGCCCACAATCAGGAAGACCCCGACAATCCCAACTGCGCTGAGGACAGCGCCTATCCGGCGGCTCCGGACAGCGAATACGGCTGGGAGAAGCTGTTCTCGGAGCGCCTGTTCCTCGCCTACAACCGAAACCACGGCATGCAGAACCGGGTCGCCCGCTACCATAACATCTTCGGGCCCGAAGGCACCTGGACCGGCGGCAAGGAGAAGGCCCCGGCCGCCATGTGCAGGAAGGTCGCCGAGACCAATTCGGGCGGCGTGATTGAGATGTGGGGTGACGGCCTGCAGACCCGCAGCTTCCTCTACGTTGACGAATGCCTGGAGGGCTCCACCCGGCTCCTGCGCTCGGACTTCTCGGGCCCGGTGAACATCGGCTCGGACGAGATGGTCACGCTCAATCAGCTCGCGGGCATGGTGGCCGACATCGCCGGCAAGAAGATCGACATCTATCACATCCCCGGCCCCACCGGCGTGCGTGGCAGGAACTCCGACAACCGCCTGATCGAGGAGCGCCTGGGCTGGCGCCCCAACGCCCGCCTCGTGCAGGGCCTCGAAAAGACCTACGCCTGGATCGAGCGTCAGGTGATGCGCAACGCTGCCTGAGGCATAGGGGCGGGCGCTGCGGGGCTAACCCTTCGTCATCCAGAAAGCTCCCCCATCGGGACTGACGGCGACGTCCAGCTTCCATAGGCCGTCGAGCGCGGAGATGATCTCCGGCACTGACGCGCAGTAGCGGGCCGGCAGGTGGATCTCGTCGCCGTCGCCGCCACCGAACAGGTAGGCCGCCAGCATATACTGCTCGCTGTAGAAGCGCGTGCGCGCCCATTCCTCCGGATAGTCGAATGGCAGGAAGATATCGTGCAAGCCGTATAGGCAGCCCTTCGGAAGCCGTCCGAGCATTTCCATGAACATGACGGTGACGTCTGAATTCGGCAGCGCGCGGTGCGAGTTGTCGATGAAGACCACGTCGCCGGCCTCCAGTTGGGAAAGCCTGTCGAGATCGAAAGACTCGAAGCCGGTGCGGTGCATTTCGTCGCAGATTTCGTCCACCTCGGCACGAGGCTGGGGGTCGATCGACACAATCCGGGTTCTCAGGCCGTAGTCGGAAATGGCGCGGCGCGCGAACTTCGTCGAATTGCCCGATCCCACTTCCAGAAAAGTCGCGGGATTGCGTTCGACCAGGAAGCTGTACAGGCATGCCCCATCGAGACCCGGGAGCCAGTCGTTGCCCCAGTGCGGCTGGCGAGGGTCAGCCGGAGCAGCCACGGAGATGGCGCGGAGCTGCTCTCCGCTCCGGTTCGCGATGGCGACGAGGCGCTCGCGGAACAGCCCGGCGCTGGCATCCAGCCGGGCCACCAGCCTTTGCATGTGGGGGGACGAGGAAAAGTCGCGGGCTCTGGGATGGACCGGATAATCCAGATCGATCACCAGGCCAGAGGCCCTGGCTTCGCGCTGGCGGCGTCCGAGATCACGATCGGCGGAGAACATCGCCAGACGCTCGCGAGCGGCGGCGAGCTCTTCCGCCAAACGATGCGGCTCCACAGTGCCGGACGTGGTGACTTTTTCGAGCATCACCGGACATATCCGCAAGCTGCGGAGCCCTGCAACGTTGAGAGCCACGTCGGCGTGGTGGGCACCGGGT
>JBBRKD010000533.1:0-1833 GCA_038218255.1 Hyphomicrobiales bacterium
TGGCTTCGGTGTCGTTGATGATGGGGGCGGCGGTCACGCGATCCCCCGGGCGACGGTGAGAAACAGCGCGATGTCATGCGCACGCTTCGCGGCGATATGGGCTTGGGCTACGCCAGCCGTGAAGGCGCGCTCCCGTTGATCCTGGTCGAGGACCTTCTGCAAACGTGCGTCGGCGAATGCCACGAGATCGGCATAGACCGCGTTCCAGGTTGCGGGGTCCACCCGGTCCATCTGAATCCAACTAGAAGTCTTCGTCAGGTACGCAATTCGGTAATCGTCAGTCCCCGACTTGCCGTCGAGAGAGTGGGCACACGTAACGGCTCTGTGTTCGACCGTGGCCGCTTTGCGTGCGGCCATCACGCCGGTTATCCAGCGGCCAATGCACGTCGGGCAGACATTCGTGGGTGCCAATTCCGGCCAGGTGACGTGGCTCTCCGCCACCCGCTTGGCTTGGAACACTGCCCGCTGCCGGTGAAACAGGGCTACCACCACGGCCTCGGAGACGGCCCGGCGTTGGGCGATATCCTCAAAGCGGTAGTTATCGCCGAGGTCCTGGACGATCAGCGCCTCGGCCTTCTCTGCCTCGGAAAACGAGCTTGCGAGCCGGCCGGCGGGAATCACTTTTTGGGCACCGGGTTGGCCGACGTCTTAGCGCGCGTTTGGCGCAGGTCCCGGCCACGCTGAAGATAGGCTTCAAAGGCGTCGTCGGGGGTTTTGCCTTCGATCTCGCCCCGCAGCCTAGAGGCCGGCGACATGCCGAGCGAGTCGCACAGATCGGCAACCTCCTTCGACGCGCGGGTGCGAATGGGAATCCACGGACTTTGGATCTTGTAGTGGTTCGGCGTGTCAACCATGAACCCGCCGGCCTGGATCTCCGCGGAGGCGCGGTTCAACGTGGCCAACGCTTCGCACAGTAGGCCCAGCACGTCGGCGTCGACCTGAAGCAGAGCCGCATGCCGCAACAAGGGCAGGAGCCGAAACCATTCTTTGCGGGCATCCTTTGACAACCGGGGCGGAGGCCGTGGCGGCGCCGCCGGCCGTGGTCGACCATCGCCCAACCCCTGCTCAACCGGGGTCAACCCGGCGCCAACCATCCGCAACCCCGGGCGTCTTACTCGTGTCATGTGCCATCCCCATCGATTAATGCCTGTTTGTAGCCTACACCCGAAAAACTCCCCCTGAGAATTTGGACAAATCCTGTTCGCGTTACCAGGGGACGTTCGACAAATCGATCGTCGCCCGCGATGGCAGACACCCCAGTCAAAGACGGTGCTAGATCGCGCCTAGCCACGCCACGGCAGCCGATCAGTGCTTGCCTCTTGCTCTTGCTGCTCGCGTCGAGTCTTGGCGCTGTGGTGGCTGATGCAGAGACTTTGCAGGTTGCTCGGATCCAAGCGACGCGAAGGATCGATAGCGATTGGCGTGATGTGATCAACGTGCTGGGCAATGGTCACGCGCCCTTCTGCCTCGCAATGCACGCATAGCGGCGAGCCATTGAGGTGCATCTTGCGCAGGCGCTGCCAATTGCGATCGTAACTCTTGGTTGATCGCGAGGGCGTATTGCGCGCCGCCGCGGTTGAATGATCGACGCAGTACTGCTTTCCCTGGGCGGTCACACGATTTGGACAGCGCTGCACCTGGCACCCGGGAAGCGCGAGGGTAGGACTCATCGCGGCACCTTATCTGTTTTTTCGAATGTGACTCCAGCCGCCCGCAGCAGCTTTTCGAGTTCCGTTTTTTCATGGTAGAAAAGTCCATAGATGGTCGCCTTGGCAAGCAACTGATCCATGCGTTCGCCAGGGCTGAGAGGGAGTGTTTTGGCGGAGCGCGGAA
>JBBRKD010000534.1:0-1826 GCA_038218255.1 Hyphomicrobiales bacterium
AAGCATGGTCCGCAACAACGCATCCCGCACCGGAACCGCGTTCACGGTTTCAATCGAAGCCCGCGAGGGCATCACGACCGGCATCTCCGCCCATGACCGCGCCCGCACCATTGCTGCGGCGATCGACCCGACGAAAACTCACACCGAGATCGTCTCTCCGGGCCACGTTTTCCCCCTCGTCGCCCGCGACGGCGGCGTCCTGATCCGCGCTGGCCACACCGAAGCCTCCATCGATCTGGCCCGCCTCGCCGGCCTGTCTCCGGCTGCTGTGATCTGCGAGATCATGAACGACGACGGCACCATGGCCCGCATGCCCGATCTCGTCCCGTTCGCCCAAAAGCACGGCCTCAAGATCGGCACCATCGAAGACCTGATTGCCTACCGTCTGAAGAACGACCGCCTTATCCGGCAAGTCGCCGATACCGCTGTCGAGAGCATCTACGGTGGTGGTTTTGCGTTGAAGGTGTTCGAAACGACAACCGCAGAGCCGGTCGAGCACGTGGCCCTTGTCAAAGGCGACGTCACACGCGGCGGCCCGGTCCTCGTGCGCGTGCATGCCGTCAACCCTGCGAGCGATCTCCTCGGCGTCGGCGGCGGTTCGGAGATCGCAGGGGCCATGCGCGCGATCGCTTCTGAGGGTCGTGGCGTCCTCGTTCTCATCCGCGATTTGCGGCCGAAAGCCGTGTCTGACTGGGTGCGGAGGCGGCAGGCGGCAGCCCCTGGCGAAGCCAAGGACGGCACCAAGGAGCGCCGTCAGGTGGAAATCGGCGTCGGTGCGCAAATCCTGCGCGAACTTGGGATTCGCGATATGACACTGCTGACGAATTCGCCAGCTCACGTGTATGTCGGTCTTGAGGGCTTCGGCCTGCGGATCGTCGGCACCCGCGCCATCAAGGAGGCATGACGCCGCCATGGTCAAGAAAGCCCCCAGCCCCCAACCATCGGCAACGGCCAAAGCCGACATTGATGGCAAGGTTTTGATCATTGAAGCCCGCTTTTACGAGGAAGTTGCCGACGAACTTGCAGCTGGTGCCATCGCCGAGCTGGAGGCGCGCGGCGTCGCCTACGACAGAGTAGCCGTGCCCGGCGCACTTGAAATCCCCCAGGCGTTGTCGGCAGCAGTGCCGTTGTTTGATGACGTGTATGTCGGTGCCATCGCACTCGGCTGCGTCATTCGTGGCGAGACCGCGCACTTCGACATCGTCTGCAACAACGCCAACCACTGGCTGATGGACGTCGCGATGACCGCCATGATCCCGGTCGGCAATGCCATTTTGACTGTGGAAACCATGGAACAGGCCTTAGACCGCGCGCGCGGCGGCCGCAAAGGCAAAGGCGGTGATGCCGCCCGCGCTTGCCTGCGCTTGGTTGAGATCGAGCAGATGTTTGCGGAGCAGGCCATATGACGCCGAGCACGCCGCAATCCAGTCCGCCCCGCCCCCGTTCGGTCGCCCGCACGGCAGCCGTCCAGGCGCTTTACCAGATGGACATGGCCGGTACAGACCTCAACCAGGTCATCGACGAGTTCCAGTCCGTGCGCTTTGCGCCTGAAATTGCCGTCACGGCCGATGCAGATCCCCGCTTCGCCGTCGATCCTGAGGAGCGCGCCGAAGGCGCCGATGCCCAGTTCTTCGCCGACATTCTGCGTGGTGTTGTTCGCCGCCAGCGCGACATCGATCCCATGATCGACACGCAGCTCGCCGACGGCTGGCGTCTGGTACGCGTCGACAGCATTTTGCGCGCTATCCTGCGGGCGGGCGTGTTTGAGCTGCTCGAGCGCACGGACGTTCCAGCGCGCGTTGTCATCAACGAATATATCAACGTGG
>JBBRKD010000535.1:0-1825 GCA_038218255.1 Hyphomicrobiales bacterium
GGGTGACGCCATTCACGGCGTGACACGAGGGCTGAGAGTTGCCCCAGGTGCTTGGCACGGATCGGTGACTGGTCGCCGAGCGCATTGACCAGTTGGACGACGCCTTTTTCATCGACGCGCAGCCCCAGTTCCAGATCGAACGGGCATGGGATTTCAAACAACCGCGCCTCGTGGTCGAGAACAGCGGGACAATAGGCTGCCGATTTTGCGTGCGCGGGCGGTTGATCATCGCGCGAAATCCGACGCGGCGCATCGTAGAGAAAGCCGGATTTATCTTCCGCCAGCAACCAGCCGACCTCGACCATGCGGTCATCGCGCGCAACGGTCGCCCGTGGGCGCAGGCGGCGCAACCTCAACCGGTCGGCAGACGTGTTCGACACGGTGTCCCTCTCCCAATCAATCAATGAATCGACCGGGGAGGGCTACACGAGGGACTAGGCAACGGCGATGGATTTGTTGATGAAATCTTCCAGCGCGCGCTTCTGAACCAAAGCGCCCGTGTGCTGGGCTGCGACCTGGCCGCCCTTGAAGATGATCAGCGTTGGCATGGCGCGGATCGCATACTTCGCCGTGATCGCGGGGTTTGCGTCCACGTCGAGCTTGACGATCTTGACCTTGCCCTTCATTTCGGCGGCCACTTGATCGAGGGCTGGAGCCATCGCTTTGCACGGGCCGCACCATTCGGCGAAAAAGTCGACAAGCACGGGCTCGGTCGATTTCAGCACTTCGGCATCGAACGTCGCATCCGAGACGGCGTGGGACATATGCGTTCTCCATCTGTTGCGCACTATCGCGCGCGTCTCGCTAATTAAGTAGGCAGACCAACGACGTCAAGTGCAGGAGTTCCGAACTTCCAAAGTTGCGAGCTGATGGAGTCGAGCAACGCCTGCGGCACGGGCATGAGGCATGACGTTTGGGTCCACAGTAGGGCTGTGCGCACGGGCCGACCTGGGTAGATGCGTGCGAGCGCCAACTGGTAGGCGGCAAGCTGCACGAGATAAGCCTGCGGGATGTCGGCTGCCGTTGTCGGCGGCGTGCGATTGGTCTTGTAGTCGACTATCAGGATTTCGTGGCCGGTATCCACGAGGCGGTCGATCTGGCCGGTCAGCTTGAGCGCTGCACCCCTGCCCGACGGATGGGGCAGCTCGGCGACGATGGGCACTTCGGCAAGGCTTGCGGGCCCAAACAGCGCGGCAAACTCAGGCTCTGTCAGCACGGCGATCGTCTCTGCCGCGATCTGTCGGCGAACGTTGGCCGCAAGGGCTGCCCCCCTGCTGTCGAGGAACGCTGCGGCAGCTTTGGGCCACCCCGGGTGCGCCAACGCCGGGAGATGCTGCAACAGCGCGTGGGTGAGCGTGCCGCGCAGGAAGCGCGTGCCATCGCTTGCAAGGTCAGGGGCCGCCGCTTCCGTCTGGCCATCGTCCGCCGTTTGCGCGCTCACGAACTCTGCCGGATGAGCCATGGGTTCACCCGCGTCGTCGAAATCGTAGGGGGCCAGCCGCGACGGCGCGAGCGGAAGGGCTGCTTGTGTTTCGCGGGGCGCGCGCGCCGACATCCAGGGCGGAACCGGCGCTGCTGTAGTGTCATGTGTGGCGCGTTTCTTTTCAGGCTCGGCCGCGGCCGTCTGGGCCACGGCCAGCCGCCGGACGGTCTGCCCATCGGCAAACGTCACCGTTTCGGTGTGACCAGCGAGCGCTTGGGTCACAAGCTCGTACCAGCAGTCCGCCGGGATCGCCTTTGCCGACTGCGCACCCGCGATGTAGAGCCGGTCGCGCGGGCGGGTCAGCGCCACATACAGCAACCGGTGATACTCCTCGGTTTCGCG
>JBBRKD010000536.1:0-1813 GCA_038218255.1 Hyphomicrobiales bacterium
CGTCGGGCGATCTGCCGTTTCTCGCCTACATCCCGAGCCTGATCGCCAATCCGCTGCGGGTCGTGCCGCAGAGCGTCTACGACGACCCGATCGTGCCCTACAATTTCCTGCGCACGCGCATGGCCTGGGTCACGGGGCCTGACCTGATCGAACAGGTGCTCCTCCACCAGACCGATCGTTTCGTGAAATCGCCCCTTGAGCGGCGTGCGCTCGGCCCGACGCTCGGCGATGGGATGTTGACCGCCCAAGGCCCCTCGTGGCGCTGGCAGCGCAAGGTCGCAGCCCCCCTGTTCCGCCACGCCGACGTCCTGGCCTATGTGCCGACCATGGTGCTTGCAGCCCAAAAGCAGCTCGACGCTTGGTATGCTGCCTCAGGCCCCCAGCGCGCGCCGTTCAAAACCGACGTCGAAGTGGCAATGAAAGCAACCACGTTCGACATCATCGCGACCACCATCCTGTCGGGCTGCGACGCCCGCGAACCGGACATCATCCAGCGCGCCGATGCCGACTACATGAGCCCCATCACCTGGGAAATGGCGGCCGCCGTCCTGCGTTTGCCCGAGTGGGTATGGCATCCAGCCAAGCGCCAGATGCGCAACGCAGCCCGCGACCTCCGGGCAGCGGTGCTGGCCATCGTCCAACGGCGGCGCGCGAGCGAAACCGACACCGCGAGCGCAGGCGGCGACATCCTGGCCCGCTTGCTTGCCGCGCGTCATCCCGAGACCGGCGAGCCGATGTCGGATCAACGCATGGTCGACAACCTTGCGACCTTCCTCGAAGCCGGCCACCAGACCACCGCCCAAGCCCTAAGCTGGACGCTGTATCTCCTGGCGCGCGCCCCTGAGTGGCAGGTCCGCGTGCGCGCTGAAATTCTTGCGGTCTGTGGCCAGTCCCCCATCACAGGCGACCAAATCGATCAGCTTCCGATCACCTTGCGGGTCCTGAAAGAAGCGATGCGCCTCTATCCGCCCGTGCCAACAATGATCCGCGTGGTCGAAACCGACACCGAACTTGGCGGCGTGCCGCTCGGCAAGGGAACGCTCGTGATCGTCTCGATCTTTGCCCTCCATCGTCATACGACGTTGTGGGCCGATCCTGGCCGCTTTGATCCCGACCGGTTTCTGCCAGACGCCGAACGAACCCTCCAGCGCACGCAATATATGCCGTTTGGCTTCGGCGCACGGACCTGCATTGGCATGCCGTTCGCTCTCGTCGAGGGCGTCACGATCCTGGCAGCCCTCCTGCGCGGCGTGAAAGTGTCCTGGGATGGGCAGCATCTGCCCGAGCCTCTCAGTCAGATCACGCTACGCCCCCAGGGCGGCATGCCGCTGCTGATCGAGCCGCTCTGACCGCACAGATCACAAAATAAAGCCGGTCTGGGTTGCCCCAAACCGGCTCGATGAAACGCAATCGCCGTTGCGCGGCAATCTCAGGTTTCGACATCATCCCAGCCGCCGAGATCGGATGCCGCTGGCTCTTCCGCCTGGTAGTTCGCGTCCTGCAATTCGTCCTGGCTCGTATCAGCGTCGCGCAGCGCCCCCTGATCGGCTGCCGACGTGCCAGCCGCGTGCGCTTGGTTACCGCCGCCAAACAATCCCGACAAACTGTTTGCGACCATCATGCCGCCCGCAACGCCAGCTGCCGTCGTCAAGGCCGAGCGCAAGAAGCCACCACCGGCCGCCGCCTGTTGGGGCTGCATCGGGGCTTGGCCGCCGCCGAACATGCCGCCACGCTGCGGGGCGGGTTGCTGATAGGGTGGCTGTTGATAGGTAGCCGTCGGCTGCTGCGCACCCGAATTGGCCCACGGCGACGC
>JBBRKD010000537.1:0-1805 GCA_038218255.1 Hyphomicrobiales bacterium
CCAAAATAGGTCCCAACGTGAACGGCACATGAAGCAGCCCGTCAGCGTGTGTTAACGGCAGCAGCCGTATGGTTGTTCAAACGACCAAACGCGCTGTCCTCGCGCCGACTTCAGGAGTGCCCCATGGGCGATGTTCTCAGATCCGCTGCCATCCTCACGATGTCTGTTACCGTCATCGCAGCTGGCGTTTTCGTGGCGTTCTACGGCTGATACGGCCACACACACACCCGCCACCTGCCGCCGCGCCTTGCGTCCGACACGCCAAATCCCTAACTAGGGGCTCCGCTTCAAGGGACGCTCCGTGGCCTCTTCCGCAGATTACACCCGCGCAGCCACCGCGTATGTCGCGGACCTGCTCACGCCGACGGTTCGGCTTGGTGTGACGGGTTTGGCGCGCTCTGGAAAAACAGTGTTCATCACCGCCCTGGTGCGCAACCTGATTGCAGGCGGCCGCATGCCGTTCTTTGCAGCGAGCGCTGAAAACCGCATCCTGCGCGCCTACCTCGAGCCCCAGCCCGACGACCGTCTCGCCCGCTTCGACTACGAGACCCATCTGGCCGCGTTATCAGCGCCAGCCCCCCATTGGCCCGATAGCACAAAGCGGATATCCCAACTCAGGCTGACGCTTGAATACGAGCCCGAAAGTGTCGTGCGCCGTTGGCTGGGACCCGGCCGCCTGCATCTCGACGTCGTCGACTATCCAGGCGAATGGCTGCTCGATCTCGCCCTCCTCGACCAGAGTTATGAGGCGTGGGCGGCGGAAGCCTTGGACTTGGCACGCGCCACACGCAGGGCAACGGCTGCCCACGATTTCCTGGGCTTTCTCGCCGGTCTCGATCCCACATCCTGTGAGCCTGAACCGGCCGCCATCGCAGGCGCCAAACTCTATACGGCCTATCTTGCCGCCGACCGGGCCCACGACGAGGCCCAGGCGACACTTGGCCCTGGCCGCTTCCTCATGCCGGGCGAACTCGAAGGCTCGCCGCTTCTGACGTTTTTTCCCCTGCCTGCAAGCGTGACCGGCCAGCCGACACCGCTGCACGACCTCCTCGCGCGCCGCTTTGACGGCTACAAAACCCACGTCGTTCAGCCATTTTTCCGCGACCACTTCAGCAAGCTCGACCGCCAGATTGTACTGATCGACGTGCTCGGCGCGCTCAACCGGGGCGGCGGCGCGGTGGCCGACCTCGAACGGGCGCTGTCTTCCGTCATGCGCGCCTTCCGCCCAGGGATCGGCAGCTGGCTGTCGTTTCTCACCGGCGTACGCATCGACCGCCTTCTGTTTGCCGCCACCAAGGCCGACCATATCCACCACGGCAGCCACGACCGGCTCGAAGCGATCCTGCGCCTCGCAACGCAGCGCGCCCGCGCGCGCGCAACAACGGCGGGTGCCGACGTCGACGTGCTCGCGATTGCGGCCGTCCGGGCGACACGCGAGGGGGAGGCGCGCGAAGGCAAACAAACTTTCCCCGTGATCTTTGGCATTCCGTTACCGGGCGAAACCGTTGACGGCCGTGTGTTCGATGGCCAGGCCGAGGTCGGCATCTTCCCGGGCGATCTGCCGACCAACCCGGCTGACGCGCTGGCGGAAACGGCAGCGCGTGCAGACGACCATGCGTTTGTCCGCTTCCGCCCTGGCCGCCTGCCCGACCCGCTCACCGGCCCGCCCGCCGTCCTCCCCCATATCCGCCTCGACCGGGCAATCGAATATCTGATCGGGGACAAGCTCGCATGACGGACAAAGAGCTGCCCCGCCGTCCCCGCGTGTTTGAGGCGAACGACCCGCATCTGACTGTCCCACCTGC
>JBBRKD010000538.1:0-1804 GCA_038218255.1 Hyphomicrobiales bacterium
GAGCGCATCGTCGAGATCGATCTCAACAGCGCCGAACGCGCCATGTTCATGAAGTCAATCGAAAGCGTGCAGGGCCTCGTTGCCGCGTGCACCGCGATCGCACCTAACTTGGGGGCGTGAAAGGGGCTGACTGAGCGGGCGCGCGATCGATTTGCGCTGCGCGCGCAGGGCGATTGCCCTGCAACCCATCCGGGAGCGCAGCTCCCGGACCCTCAGTTTTTTGGGACATGTGGCGCGGGGGCTGGAGGCTTCGGCGTCTAGTTGGCGTGCGCTAGACAATCCCGGCTTTGTGCAGCGTGCGGCCAGAGAGCTGGCGCTTGGCGGCCGCGACCACACCAAAACGCTGGTAGAGGTCGGCTCGCGACCTTGCGGTCAATCCGGCCTGTAACACCACGTCGAGAGCGTCGTTGCGGACGCAGGCCTCGTTGTGCCACCGGGTGTTTTCATCCGGCACCGCCGTAAGCGCCAGCTCGAACCATAGGCCATTGTCGAGGTGGTGCCATTGGCACCAGCGCGAGATCACGCGCATGCGGGCTGCCACCTCGGCTGCACGGCGAATCGCTTCGGCCTGTTGTGCGACCCGCCGGCCCAAAATCCGGAACGGATTGCGCTCCAGTTTGCCCGTGTCGGGATCGACGTATAGGCGTTGACCGCGCTCGCCCAGCCGCATCGGGCCCCGCCATCGGTTCATTGTCCATAGCGCGTCGCCCTCGCGCCAAACGGTGATCGCGACGAAGTCGAGAATATGGTCGAGGACGTGCTGCTGCACGGTCGAGGACGGGCGAAGATGCTCACAGATGTCGCTGCGCAAATCGTTCCATGCTCGCCCGACCTGGCTTTCCAGGTAGCGCCGCAGCGGGGCCAGATTTTCGTTCAGGGATTTTGTCTTGCGCGTGCGGATGTGGTCGCGCGCGAAGAACCCGAGGGGTTCGCCGTCGTCGTCCGTCAGTTGACGCAGTTTGCCGTCAGGAATGAAGCCGTTGGCGTGGCCATGGCGGGGCCGCTCAACGATGACTTTCGCCATATCGGAACGCATGAAGCCTCCAGAGAAAAGGTCCCGGATGGAGGCTGAGCCAGCGCACAGTGCACCGGTATCGACGAGCGCGCGCGGGGTCAGCCAGTGAGGTTTTGTTGCTGACGGTGCATGGCGCGGGCTCTTTCGACAAAAGGGTCGCACGATGGTTGCGACGATCAGAGAACTGCGCGCTGATTGCGGCACCGTGATGGCTTGTGCTCTGCTTCAGAGGGACGTGCGTGGCTTTATGTCGGATTGAGGGTCGGGGCGGGTCGTGTGTAGCGCGACCTCACCCCGGGTGATACAGTTTGTGCCGATATCTCTCTCTGAGAACCCCATTCTTTTCTGAAAAACCAAGGCGGCATTGATCAAACCTCGCCTTGCCACAACCGCCGATCTGGCGTTGCTGCCGCCCCATGTCTTCGGCGAGATCGCGTTTGGCGTCCTGCACACGCAACCCAGGCCTGCGCTAAGGAATGGCTTGGCGTCGAGTGTTCTCGGCTACGAATTGACCGGCCCGTTCCAGTTTGGGCGCGGCGGCCCAGGCGGCTGGGTCTTCATCGACGAACCTGAACTCCGCCTCGGCCCCCACGTCATCGTCCCCGACATCGCAGGCTGGCGGCGTGAACGGCTGCCTCTCCTGCCGGACACCGTAGGAATCGAGACCTCGCCCGACTGGGTGTGCGAGGTTCTCTCGCCGTCAACCCAACGATTTGACCGCACCGATAAACTCGCGATCTATGCAGCCTTTGGTGTCAGCCACTGCTGGTATGTCGATCCGCTCGCGCG
>JBBRKD010000539.1:0-1803 GCA_038218255.1 Hyphomicrobiales bacterium
GTGGGTCGCCAAGGTGACCGGCAAAGCCTGATGCAACATTACGCGTTGCTGGCTGCCTGGGCGTTCGCAGCCGGTGCGCTGATTCCGGTGATGGGGGCGCTCAATGCGAGCCTCAGTCGCGTGCTAGGGAGCGCGCCGGTCGCAGCGTTGGTTCTGTTTTCGGTCGCGTTCGCCGGCAGTGCGGCGCTGACAACGATCGTTGGCGGGGCCATCCCGTCAGCGGCCCAATTCGCGGCTGCCCCCGCCCACGTCTACCTCGGCGGCCTGATCGTGGCGTTCTACGTGATCAGCGTCACGGTGCTCGTGCCGGTGTTCGGCGTGGGCAACACCATCCTATTTGCCATGACCGCGCAAATTCTGATGTCGGCTGCCATGGACCATTTCGGGCTTTTTGGAGCAGCCGTGCGCCCGATCAGCATGTTGCGCGTCGCAGGCCTCGTCTTGATCCTCGCAGGGCTTCTCCTCGCCCAGTTGGGTGCCACCAAGGCCTCGTGAACCCGAGTTTACTCATCCGCACGTCGTCAGCGCGCCTTCGGCATCGAAGACGTGGCCGGAGAGGCCGCGCGCGCGTTTGCTCGCAAGATAGAGCGCGACGGCTGCCATTTCCGGTTCGCTCGCAAGCGCTGCTGAGGGTTTTTCGCCGGGCAGGCTCGCCTGCGGGCCAATGGCGTTGATGCGGATGCCGCTGCCAGCCCAGGTTTCGGCGAGGCGGCGGGTCATGGCCGCAAGCTCCGCACGCAACATGCGGGCGACGATGGCCGCACCACCCGATACGGCATCTGGCATGACAACGACGTTGAGGATCAGCCCCTCGGTCAGCATCAGCCGCATGCGATTGGCAGCGATCTGGGAGTCGGTCAGCGCGGTTGCAAGCTTGCCCGCGATGAAGGCTTCGATGTCGTCGATGCTCTGCAGGCGGCTCAGTTCAGCCCGCGCCACGGGAATGATGTTCACGACCGCGTCCACGCTGCCAAACGTCTGCGTGCCGGTTTGGGCAAAGCGGGTAGCGGCCCCGGTGTCCGCGATGGCCTCATCGAACAGTTTGATTTCGTGGGCTGATTCCGCAAGGATGGCGACAAGAGCCGTCGTTTCGGGGGCATCGGCTGGTGCCGTCTGCAGCACGAGCCGCGCCTTGTGATCGGCAAATGCGCGGGCAATGTCGACGCCATGCGTTGTCGACAGGCCGGTGATCATGATGCGGGCCCCTGCCAGCTCACCGTAACGCGCCGAAGTCGCACTATTGTCGATCACACTCATAAACATCATCATCTCCTTCGGCCGTCGCGGGTCAAGGGCAAACCGCTTGGTGTAGGCTTTCGCTAGAATCGCCTAACGAGGTGTAAATGGCCGTGAGATTCGGGTTCGCGCGCGGCGGTATTTGAGCGGGTACATGGCGGGAACATGAACCTCCGCTGCCAAATAAGGCGGGGCCTTCGCAAAAGGGCCGGAAGGACGCAATCAATGCAGCCATACCTTGATCTCATGCGCCGGGTGCGCGACACGGGCGTAAAAAAAACCGACCGCACAGGGACGGGGACGCTTTCGGTGTTTGGCCACCAGATGCGGTTTGATCTGGCCGCCGGGTTTCCGCTTGTGACGACGAAGAAGCTGCACGTGAAATCGATCATCCACGAGTTGATCTGGTTTTTAGCCGGTGACACGAACGTTGCGTATCTGCGCCAGAACGGCGTTGGCATCTGGGACGAATGGGCACGCTCCGACGGCAGCCTCGGCCCGGTTTACGGCAAACAGTGGCGAAGCTGGGCGGCACCCGATGGGCGTGTGATCGACCAGATTGCCGAT
>JBBRKD010000540.1:0-1795 GCA_038218255.1 Hyphomicrobiales bacterium
CTTTGTGTTCGATCGTGAGGTAGGCGATGCAGCGCCGCGCATCGAGCTGGTAGGGGGCGGGAAACGCTCGCGTCGGGCAGATGTCGAGGCAGCGGGTGCACGATCCGCAATGATCTTGCTCGGGCTCGTCGGGCGTGAGATCGGCCGTGGTGAGGATTGCGCCGAGGAACAGCCACGAACCATGCGAGCGCGAGACGAGATTGGTGTGGCGGCCTTGCCAGCCGAGCCCGGCGGCTGCTGCGAGCGGCTTTTCCATCAGGGGCGCGGTGTCGACGAAGACTTTGACGTCGGCGCCTGTGCTTGCCGCCAACTGGCCAGCGACCTGCTTGAGTTTGGCCTTGATGACGTCGTGATAGTCGTAACCCTGGGCGTAGACGGAAATTGCGCCTCGCTCGCGGTTTTCCAGAGCGGCCATCGGGTCGGATTGCGGTCCGTAGTTCATCCCCAGTATGATGATGGAGCGGACGTCGGGCCAAAGTGCGGTTGGGGCTTGCCGACGCTCGGCGTGGGTTTCCATCCACGCCATGTCACCGTGATAGCCAGCATCGAGAAAAGCTTGGAGGCGCGCGGCGCTTTCGGGGATCGCATGGGGGTGCGTCACGCCGATCGCATCGAAGCCAGCGTCTTGCGCCCAGGTCGTCAGCTGCTGTTTCAACGCTGCGCTCAACGCGACGTCCTTTACGGCTAAAAATCGAGATCGGCGTAGTGTGGAGGCGGTGGCTGACCGATCAGCCGGTCAGATAGGATCGGGCGGAACGTGCGCCGCGATTTCAGGCGCGCATACCATGACTTGGCGTTGGGCGTTTCATCCCACGCGATCTCGCCCAGATAGTCGATCGCGGACAGGTGGCTTGCGGCTGCCAGATCGGCAAAGCTCGCGTCGTCTCCAGCGAGCCAACGGCGCTCGTGGGTCAAAAAATCCATATACTTCATATGGTAGCGCAGGTTCGCCCGGATGGCCCGCATGATCTCGACATCGGGGGTGTGGTGTTCGCCGCCAGGTTTCAAGCGCGCATACACCTTTTCGTGGAGCAGTTCGCGTGTCACTTCGCGGTCGAACTTGCGGTTGAACCAGTCGACGAGGCGGCGGATCTCGGCCTGCTCGTCGCGTCCGCCGGGAAACAGCTCCAACAGCGGCACGCGGTCAACGCTGTCTGGGCTAAGCGACCCCAGATGCTCCGAGATCGCATAGGCGCCGCACAGCATGGGACCCTCGTGCAGGGCGAGGATCGGCAGGTCGCCGGCCGGGTTCATCGCCAGAAACTGCGGACGGGCTTCCCACGGTCGCTCTTCTTCGAGGGCGACCTCAAACCCCAGTTCCGCCAACGCAAGCCGAATTGAGCGGGAAAACGGGCAGAGACGGAAATGGGTCAGCGTGTGCATGGACGAGGGGCTACACGATCAAATGCGCGGGGAAAAGGCGATTGCCCCGTGTGGCGTCTTGGCGACTGGGTCGGATGTCGATTCCTGGTACGACCGCGCAACGAGCGGGGCTGAGTGAGGGATCAACGACATGCGACAGACGCTGGAAGTTATATTTTTAGGGATTTTGGAGGGTTTTACCGAGTTTCTCCCCGTCTCGTCCACAGGGCATATCCTGTTGGCTGGTTACTTTTTGGGGTTTGACTCACCCAACAAGACCTTTGAGGTGCTGATCCAGCTCGGGGCGATCCTGGCCATTCTGTCGGTTTATTTTGGTAAGCTTTGGCACCTGCTGGTGTCGTTGCCGAGCGACGCGCGGGTGCGGCGGTTCGTGATGTCGGTGCTGTTGGCGTTTTTGCCTGCCGCCGTCATC
>JBBRKD010000541.1:0-1790 GCA_038218255.1 Hyphomicrobiales bacterium
ATCGCCACAATGCGGCCGACCTTCACACAACCGACATGTAGGGTCGCTAACGACGCGCAGATGAAGGCATCTCCGACACCGTCTGGCCCAGGTGTGGACCTTGCAGCGCGTCAGGCGCTCATGGTCGTGTGCAGCCGTGCCACACAAGCTGAACTCGCTACAGCTCTCGCGCAGCTTGCACCTCTGCCGCCGTTGGCAGACTTGCGGGTGCCAGAGACCGGGCTTGTGATGGTGCGTGGGCGCATGGGCGGGAACGGACCAGCATTCAATGTCGGCGAGGCGAGCGTCGCTCGCGCGTGCGTTCGCGTTGAACATGGCCCCGTGGGCTTTGGTTACAGGCTCGGGCGCTCGCTCGAGACGGCGCGTCAAATGGCCATCATCGACGCATTGGGCCAGATGCCAGCTTGGAGCGAGCGCATTGCGGATGCGCTCACTCAGCCAGTGTCGCAGCGCGTTGCGCACGACGAGGCAGTGCGACACTCCGAAACCGCCGCGACGCGGGTGAACTTCTTCACGCTGCAGCGCGGCGAGGATTAGTGCGATGGACACGATGATTTCAAACTTAGGCCTGCAGCCAGGATTCGCCGATCCCGTCCGCCAGTCTCAAGCGGTCTTTCGCACCGTGCTCGACGCGATGTCGCGCCCGGCGCGACCGCATCTGCTGCCCGTATCCCTGACGGTGCCCGCGCCGCTTTTGCCGACGACTGCTGCGGTCCTGCTCGCGCTGGCCGATTTCGAGACGCCGATCTGGTTTGGCAAAACCATTGGACCGGCCGCCCGAGAATTTATCAGGTTTCATACCGGTGCGCGAATTGTGGACGACCCGGCGGCAGCGACGTTTGCCGTTGTGGCTGATCTTGCAGCGCTGCCAGCCCACGCGGCCGTGGCTCACGGCACGCCCGAATACCCTGACACATCGACAACGCTGCTGGTCCAGGTCTTGGCGCTGACCACAGACGGCCCCGTGTACGCAGGCCCCGGGATCGATGGCACAGTGCGGTTCGATACAAACCCGCGCATTCTGGGCCTTGACGCGCGCTTTGCGGCAAACCGGCACTCATTCCCGTGCGGCGTCGATATAATCCTCGTCAGTCCAACCCACATTGCAGCGCTCCCGCGCTCGATCCGGCCCGGAGTGCTCTGACCGATGTACGTCGCAGTCAAAGGGGGCGAACAGGCAATTGCGGCTGCCCACGCGCTTCTCGCCAAGGAGCGGCGCGGCGACCCCGCCGTGCCTGAAATCGACGCCGCCCAAATCCGTGAGCAGCTCTCGCTCGCCGTCGACCGTGTGATGACCGAAGGCTCGTTGTACGACCCCGATCTGGCAGCGATTGCAATCAAGCAGGCACGCGGCGACATGATCGAAGCGATCTTCCTTCTGCGCGCATTCCGCACCACGCTACCCCGATTTGGCTATAGCGAACCGCTCGCGACGTCGGAGATGGCCGTCCAGCGGCGCGTGTCGGCGACTTTCAAAGACTTGCCCGGCGGGCAAATTCTGGGGCCGACGTTTGACTATACCCACCGCTTGATCGATCCCGCGCTCGCCGGTCAAACCCAGCCGCTCCCCCACCCGATCCGCGTTGCGACCACGCCCGAGCCGATGCCCCACGTCACATCGATCCTCGATCGCGATGGCCTGATCGAGACCAATCCCGCCATCGATGAGACCGCAGCCGTTGCCGACCTCACGCGCGAGCCGACGAGCTTCCCCGCCGGGCGCGATCTGCGGCTCCAAACGCTTGCCCGGGGCGATGAAGGCTTTCTGCTCTCGCTCGCTTATTCAACGC
>JBBRKD010000542.1:0-1790 GCA_038218255.1 Hyphomicrobiales bacterium
AGCTCTCGGCCATGGCGATGGCAGCCGACGCTGGCGCATAGAACGCCGAGCCGGTTTTCAGCAGCGCCACGATCTCGCCGCCGCCTTTGCGCGTGCGATCAACGATGGAATCGAGCTTATCCTGCTTGAGCCAGCCCATCTTGACGAGGTCGGGAAGCGGCACGCCGCCGACGGTCGAATAGCGCGTCAGCGGGACCATGTCGTCGCCGTGTCCGCCGAGCACGAAGGCCGAGACGTCTTCAACCGACACGTTCATTTCTTCGGCGAGGAAATGTCGGAAGCGGCCCGTGTCGAGAACGCCAGCCATGCCGACGACTTTTTCGCGCGGAAGGCCGGAGGCCTTTTGCAGCGCCCAGACCATGGCATCGAGCGGGTTGGTGATGACGATGACAAAGGCGTCAGGGGCGTATTTCTTGATGCCGGCGCCAACCTGCTCCATCACCTTGAGATTGATGCCGATGAGGTCATCGCGGCTCATGCCCGGCTTGCGCGGCACCCCGGCCGTGACGATGCAAACCTTTGCGCCCGCGATGTCGGCATAAGAGTTGGTGCCCCGCAGCGTGCAGTCAAAGCCCTCGACGGCCCCCGACTGCGCAATATCGAGCGACTTGCCCTGCGGCGTGCCCTCGGAAATGTCGAACAAGATGACGTCGCCGAGCTCCTTGAGCCCGATCAGGTGGGCGAGCGTGCCGCCGATCATTCCAGCACCGATCAGAGCAATCTTGGTACGCGCCATGGGAAAGTGTCTCCAGGTTCGAGAGGGTCAAGCGGTGTGCGCCACGCGATGCGGGGGTTGCTGCAGAGCAACATCGCGAGATTTACGACGTATCGCGAAAGCGTGGGCGGCTCAAGCACAACCAAAGCACGGAGTCACCGCACGAGGACTGACGTTCCTAAGCGCGTTCGGCGCGGGCGTGTCCGGCAACGAAGGCTTCGCTGCGCATTTCAGTGAGGCGGGACGCCGTGCGCTGAAAATGATCAGCGCCATCGCCAAAGGGATACAGCGCGGCAGGCTGGGCTTCGGCAGACGCAATGAGGCAGACATGGTTGTCGTAGAGCGTATCGATGAGGGTGATAAACCGGCGGGCGGTGTTGCGCCGCGAAGGCCCAAGAATGGGGATGTGATCGATGAAGACGGTGTGAAATTGCCGGGCGAGCGCAAGATAGTCAAGCGACCCAAGCGGCTGCTCACACAGATCGTCAAAGTCAAAGCGCGCAGCCCCCATGGCAGCCTGGGGCACGACGACGGTGCGCCCTTTGACATCGACGGTGGATGGGCGGCTGCGCGGTTCGCCGGTGAGGCGGATCCAATGCCGGTCGAGGGCCGCGTCGGCATTGGCATCGACGGGCGCATAATAGAGCTGCTGGCCTGACAGCTTGGCCAGACGAAAATCGCGCGCGCTGTCGAGCTCGAGCACGTCCATCTGGTCTTCGATCTCGTCGATGAACGGCAGGAATAGCTGGCGATTGAGGCCGTTGCGATAAAGGTCGGCCGGCAACGCGTTGGACGTTGCAACGACGACGACGTGACGCTCGAACAGGCCTCGGAACAATCGGCCAAGCACCATGGCGTCTGCGATGTCGTTGACGAACAACTCATCAAAGCAGAGCAGATGCGCCTCCTTGGCAAGCCCAGCCGCTACCGTTGGAAGCGGATCGCCGGGTTCGCTTTGCCGGGCCTTGGCTATTCGGTCGTGGGCTTCGGCCATGAACGCATGAAAGTGGATGCGGAGCTTCAACGGCTCAGCGACCGCGTCAAAAAACAAATCCATCAGCATGGTTTTGCCGCG
>JBBRKD010000543.1:0-1779 GCA_038218255.1 Hyphomicrobiales bacterium
CATTTGCTTCCATCGGCCACGAGCCGCAGGACCTGAAATACAAAGGCGAACCCTCGACGCTCGAAATCGGTGCAGATTGCATGCTGCGCGAGGGCGTCACCATCAATCCGGGCACCGAGGGCGGCGGGATGGCGACCACCATCGGCCACCACTGTGCGTTCCTCGCAAACTCCCACGTCGGCCACGACTGCCACGTCGGCAACCACGTGATCTTCTCCAACAATGCGCTCCTTGCGGGCCACTGCACCGTTGGCGACTATGTGATCGTGGGCGGCGGTGCAGCCATCATCCAGTTCGCCCGCGTCGGCGCGCACGCCTTTGTCGGCGGCATGTCCGGCCTCGAAAACGACCTCATTCCTTACGGCATGGCGCTTGGCAACCGCGCCTATTTGTCGGGGCTCAACATCATCGGCCTCAAGCGGCGCGGTTTTTCCAGTGCCGACATCCACGATATGCGCCGCGCCTACCGTGCGTTGTTTGCCAACGAAGGCACGCTGTCGGAACGCATCGACGACGTGGCCCAGCAGTTCAAGGAGCAGGTGATCGTCCAGGAAATCATCGCCTTCATGCGCGCGCCGAGCAAAAAAGCGCTGTGTACCCCCCAGACCGACGTGTGACGCGTTCTCAGACCGCCATGCCAGCCGCTGTCTCTCCACTGGGAATTCTGGCTGGCAACGGCCATCTGCCCGGCGAGATTGCGCGTGCCGCAGCCGCGCGCGGCCGCCCCGTCACGATCTTGACCGTCGGCGGAGACGCAGCCCCTGATCTCGCGCCGTTCACACCAACCCTCGTCGGCTTTGGCGAGGTTGGAAAAATCCTCGCGACATTCCGCACCGCAGGGTGCCGCGAGATCGTCATCGTCGGCGGCGTCAACCGCCCCGAACTGGCCAGCCTTCGGCCCGATCTCGGCCTGTTTGCAAACTTGCCCGCCATGGCCCGCCTCATCTGGACCGGCGGCGACGATGGCATTCTGAGCGCCATCGTCCGCCTGTTCGAAACGAAGGGCTTTACCGTGCTCAGCCCCGGTGCAGTCGCCCCTGAACTCCTGGTCGCGAGCGGCCCCGCAGGCACGCTCACGCCGTCTGCAGACGAGGCCGCCGACATGCTGCTCGGATCGAGCATCGTGCGCGCGCTCGGCCGCTTCGATATCGGCCAGGCCGTAGTGGTGAGCGGCGGCGAGATCGAGGCCATCGAAGCCGCCGAAGGCACCGACCGCATGATGGGGCGTGTCGCAGAGGCTCGTGCCACAAGCGGTAAACGCGGCGGCGTGCTCGTCAAGCGCCCAAAGCCCGGCCAGGAAATGCGCGTCGACATGCCAACGATCGGCCCCGATACGGTCACGCGGGCCGCCGTCGCGCACCTCGCAGGCATCGCCGTGCTCGCGGGCGAAACCCTGATCGTCCGCCGCATTGATACGATCGCGTCGGCTGCCGCCCACGGCCTGTTTTTGTACGGGTTTACCGAAGACGCACGCAGCCCACATCTGGTCCGTGCACCACGCGCCGCCGCCGCCGCCGATGTCCGCGTCCGCGTCCTCGTCGGGGCGCGGCCTGGCACTGGCGCCCTAGCAGACGCAACGATTGGCGCTGCCGCGCTCGCAAGCCTCGATACGCTCGCACGCGATGGCATTTCCGTCGTCAGTCGCGGCCATGTTCTGGGGCTTGAGCCCAATGGTGGCTATGACGCGCTCTTTGCCCGTGTCGTGCGGCTCAAACCATGGGGCGAAGGCCGCTGGCGCAAACGATCCGGCATCGCCGTTCTCGGGTCGGAGCTGTTGCC
>JBBRKD010000544.1:0-1774 GCA_038218255.1 Hyphomicrobiales bacterium
GGTACACAGCTCGTTCTGGCTGTCGAAATCGCCCAGCGATACGCCCAGGCCCTGGATCTTATCCTCGATCTCGGCCAGCCGGTTCTGCACATTGATCCGTTCGTCGATCGAGCCGCCCGACCCTTGCAATCCATCGAGTGCGGCCCGGGTTTTCTCCAAGGTCGCCCGTTTTGCCCGCAGTTGCAGGTATTCGTTCGTCTTGTCGTTCTTGACCGTCGTGATCATGGCGGGCGTGCCGATCGTCCGAACGGCCTCGATGAAGCTGTCGAACTTGTCAGGCGGCACGCCAATTCCCAGGTACAGCACCCGTTGACCCGTCAGGCCGCTGCCACGTTCGAGCTGGATGAGGCCCTGGTGAGCCGCAATGGCACCTTCGATTTTTGCGCGGTCGGTTTCAAACGTTGCCGAGCGCTGGGTGAGGCTCGCAATCTTTTCGTATTTCTGGGTGTTGCCAATTGGCTGGCCCGCAGACGCGGGCCCTATTTGTTTTGCGGTCGCATAGTTCTTTCGCCCGATCGCAAAGCTTTCGCCCTGGTCATTTTGGGTCAGGCCGACTCCGTTTCCGCCGCCCACTCCGGCGCCGCCGACCGCTGAGCCTCGTCCCTGCCATTCGCGCTGAAAGCCGATGGCCAACAGGATCAGGTAAATCAAGCCAGCGCCGATTGCGACCGTTGTCCAGGTGCGGGTCATCATGGCCTCGTTGCGCGCTAAATGTCAGGCGCACAGAGCCAAAGCCCGGCGGCGGCAATAGGGCGAACGCTGGGAGGATGTGGAGCTGAGGCTCGATCAGGCGAGGACGGACGCAACCGCGCTCTCAAACACGCCCCGTCCATCCGACCCGCCGAGCGCTGCTTCGTAGAGCCGCTCGGGATGGGGCATCATCGCCACGACGCGGCGGCGCGCATCACAGATGCCCGCGATATTGGCGAGCGCGCCATTGGGGTTGGCGGCCGTCGTGACCGCACCTGTTTCGTCGCAATAGCGCAAGACCACGCGACCATCCCCTTCAAGGCGGGCGTGGGTGTCGCTGTCGGCGAAATAGTTGCCTTCGGCGTGCGCGATCGGGATCTTGATGACCTGGCCCACGGTGTAGGCGCCTGTGAACGCGGTGTTCGTCTGTTCGACCTTGAGGTGTACGTCGCGGCAGATGAAGCGCAGCGAGGCGTTGCGCATGAGCACGCCCGGCAGCAGGCCCGCTTCGGTGATGATCTGGAACCCGTTGCAGATGCCGAGGACGGGTGTGCCGCCGTTGGCCTTGGCGACCACGTCGCGCATGATCGCCGAGTGCGCGGCCATCGCCCCGCAGCGCAGGTAATCGCCATACGAAAAGCCACCCGGGACGACAATGATGTCCGATGCGGGCACGTTGCTGTCGCCGTGCCAGACCATGGCGACCTTGGCCCCGACCGTACGTTCAAGCGCGACCTTAACGTCGCGGTCGCAGTTGGAGCCAGGGAAAACGATGACGGAGGCGCGCAGCATGGTTGGGCCTATTCACGAGGTGAGCTGACGCGATAGCAAGTGGGCGTCGCGACGTCTACGGCGTGCGTGGGACGTCTGACGGCACGGGCACCGGGTTAGCGCGGAGTTCTGATTTGCACGCGCCCTGCTCAAGGGCTGCAATCGCATTGTCAATAATGGTGGAGGCGCGGAACTTACCCGATGTCGTGTCGAGCACGGCGACGGTCAACGGCGCGCCAGCGGGCAGCGAGGCGGGGGCTGCGCGCTTGGGAGCCCACAGCGTCAATGTGGCCGCCGCCTTGGGGTCGAGGGA
>JBBRKD010000545.1:0-1769 GCA_038218255.1 Hyphomicrobiales bacterium
CACAATCTTGTGGATCTGTTCGAACTCGACGGCGCCTCGCGATGGCAGCAGCTGATCCGCTTGCGGCTGCCGGCCGCCCTGCCGTATTTTCTGGGTGGGCTGCGCATCGGCGGCGGCCTCGCGCTGATCGGCGCGATCGTGGCCGAGATCGCCGCCGGCTCGGCGGGCCAGGGTTCGGGCCTCGCGTTCCGCATCGTCGAGTCTGGCTTCCGCCAGAACATCCCGCGCATGTTCGCCGCGCTCGTGCTGATCTCGGTGACCGGCATCCTCATCTTCATCTTCTTCACCGTGCTGTCGCATCTGCTGCTGCGTCGCTGGCATGACAGCGCACGTCGGCGAGAAGCCTGATGCGCCGGTGCCCCATGACGCAAGCCGGACGCGTGCTGATTGGGCAAGCATGGATCGCGACCACTTCCCCGGGCCACGTGCGCGACCCCCGGGTCGAAGAGCCCGGGGGGCATCGCGAGACCCGGGGTCCAGCAAAGACTCTGCCGAAGGCGTCCTTTGCCTTGGGGTAGAGAATAAGGGCGCCTTCGGCGGAGTCTTATGCTGGTTCCCGGATCGCATTGCGTTCGCTTCGCTCTCTTCATTGCGTCCGGGAAAGTGGTAGGCCGGGCTGCATGAGTCAAAATCGCAACGTGCCTTACTCAAACAGACAAAGCTGTCGCGTGCCGCCTTCCTGAGGCTGATTTGACGGCTCACGCGGCCGGAAAGCGATAGTCGCGAAACCTCTCGCGCAGCTTCAGCTTGTTGATCTTGCCGGTCGCCGTGTGCGGAATGTCGGCGACGATCTGCACGTCGTTGGGGATCCACCATTTGGCGATCTTGCCTACCAGAAACTGCAGCAGCGCGGCCTGATCGATGGTGCGCCCTTCTTGCGGCACGACGATGAGCAGCGGCCGCTCGTCCCAGGTGGGATGGGCGATGCCGATCACCGCTGCTTCCGCAACATCGGCGTGGCCGACCGCCAGGTTTTCGATGGTGATCGACGAAATCCATTCGCCGCCGGACTTGATCACGTCCTTGGCGCGATCGGTAATCTGCATGTAGCCATTGGCGTCGATGGTCGCCACATCCCCGGTATCGAAGTAGCCTTCATCGTCGAGGATCGGTTCCGGAACGCCCCGGTAATATTCGCGCGCGACGGCAAAACCGCGGACCTTGAGCCGGCCGAAGGTCTTGCCGTCCCACGGCAGCGCCTCGCCGGCATCGTCGGTGATCTTCATCTCGACGCCGAAGAAGGCATGGCCCTGCTTCTGCTTGAGGTCATAGAGCGCTTCGCCCTGCAGATGCGCGACCGCGGGCTTGAGACCCCCGATGGTCCCCACCGGGCTCATTTCGGTCATGCCCCAGGCGTGACAGACGGTCACGTCGTAGTTCTTTTCGAAAGCTTCGATCAGCATCCGCGGGCAGGCCGAGCCGCCGATGGCGACGCGCTTCAAGGTGGAGAGCTTCTGTCCCGTCGCTTCCAGGTAGCGCAACAGCATCAGCCAGACCGTCGGCACGGCCGCCGAGAAGGTCACGCCCTCATGCTCCAGAAGCGCGTAGATCGAGGCGCCGTCGAGCCGCGGTCCGGGCATGACCATCTTGGCGCCGACCATCGGGCACGAGAACGCGAGCGACCAGGAATTGGCGTGGAACAGCGGCACGATCGGCAGGCACGTGGTGCGGGCCGAAAGGGCGAACATGGCGGGGCCCAGGAGCGACAGCGATTGCAATATGTTGGAGCGATGCGAATAGACGACGCCCTTGGGATGGCCGGTGGTGCC
>JBBRKD010000546.1:0-1751 GCA_038218255.1 Hyphomicrobiales bacterium
CGAGCAGCGCATTTGGGGTTGCTTCTCGTTGATGGAGCTGAACCACGGCGGCTACCCGTACAACAGCGGCATCATCATCGACGATCGCGGCGAGCTCCGGCTCTACTATCGCAAGCTGCATCCAGGGGTCCCAGTCGAGCCGTGGGAGCCTGGAGATTTGGGCATTCCGGTGTGCGATGGACCAAACGGCTGCAAGCTGGGTCTGATCATTTGCCACGATGGCATGTTCGCGGAGATGGCCCGCGAATGCGCCTACCAAGGCGCCGAGATCATGATTCGAACCGCGGGCTACACGGCGCCGATTCGCCATGCGTGGCACGTTACTAATCAGTCGAATGCCTTCTGCAACCTGATGTACACCGCCTCCATGCCCAGACGCTTAAGAACACCCGCCCGCCAAGTTTTGCGTTTTGGCGAGGCTTTCGCGAGCACCGCAGCGGAGCGTAGGCTGCTCTCATCCTTCAACACGGGTCTACGTGAGCAGCGGAGCGCAGCGAAAACGAAGCCAAAACCAAAAATCGGCGGGCGTCGCTGCTGCTTAAGATACCGGTGATGACACCGCCTCCGTCTGTATGTCCGGCAGCGACGGTACCTTCGACTCGATGGGTGAAGCTAGCATCTGCGGCTTTGACGGCGTACCGATGGCGTCGGGCGGTGGGCGGCCCGACGAGATTGTCGCGGCGGAGGTGCGGCCGGATTTGGTGCGCGAGGCGCGGCGCGTCTGGGGCGTCGAGAACAACATTTATCAGTTCGGGCACCGCGGATAGGTGGCCGTGCGGGGCGGCGCGCAGGATTGTCCGTATACATACATGACTGACCTCGTCGTCGGGCGCTATCGGCTGCCGTGGGAGGCTGAAGTGACGCACACCGACGGCACATCGTGCGGGTTTCCGAAGCCTGAGCGGGAGTATTCAGGCGCGGAGCCTCATGCCAGCAAACGGTAGAGCACCGCGCGCTTACCGAAACGACGCTTCTTTCAAGTTGGGCACGCCGTCGCTGACTATGCGCTGCCCTGATGCCAGCCCGACCGCACCTCGGTCTGCTCGCCATCGCCGCCACCCAGGGTAACTGATGCGGCGCTGGCGGAGTAACGGCCGGCGGAAACGAACACGACCGGCTGCCCAGCAATCGAGGTCAGGGCGCGATTGGGGATCAACAGCACGTGGCCAGCACCCGAGGCAAACATCCTCGCGATTACTGGCTGACCGGGGCGCAGCTCGCGCGCGCGGTTATCGACGTCGACGCGCACGGTGCGTTGCCCGTTGGTCATTGCCGAAAGCTCTGCCACGAGCCCGGCGCTGAACGCGCCCGGGATAGCCTCAAGCGTGAGCGCTCGACGCGGTCGCCGACGCGCAGCGGAAGCGCCAGCCGAGCGACCCCGTGGCCGGCTCGGCGCTGTTCGCATACTGATACGATAATGTCGACCCGATGGCGTTTGGTCGGCCTAACCCCCGACTGACATGATCTCGGGTCACTCAAAGGCGACGCTTCGCGTTCCTGCAAAGCGCTTCCCGGGCGTGGACACAACCTTCAACGTGACGAACGAGCCCGTCTCTCTCGTTCGTCGTGACGCGGATGTAGCGCTGCGCATGGCAACAACCCGGCGGATCGCCTACTTGGGCGCCGCGTCGGTCGACTTCAGTTCGAGGCTTACGCCGCGCGTTCCCTCGTCGAGCGGATTGGGCGTGGAGCCGCTCTCGCCGACTTCCCGTGGATTGACCAGGATGAACGCTCGAACGGGCGTTGGCTCC
>JBBRKD010000547.1:0-1747 GCA_038218255.1 Hyphomicrobiales bacterium
GTGCGGCTGCTCCGTTGGAGGTTTGCCCGATGGACATCGACGTTTCGCTGCTCGCCCGCATTCAATTTGCTTTCACGATCGCCTTCCACATCATTTTCCCGAGCTTCACGATCGGGTTAGCTGCCTTCATCGCCACGCTCCTGGTCCGATGGCGCTTCACAGGCGAGCCACACATCCATCGTCTGGCGCGCTTCTGGACCAACATCTTCGCGGTTTCATTCGCCATGGGCGTGGTGTCGGGCATCGTGCTCTCCTACCAGTTCGGCACGAACTGGAGCCGGTTTTCCGTGGTTGTCGGCCCTGTCATCGGGCCCGTCATCGGCTATGAAGTTCTCACCGCGTTCTTCCTGGAGGCGACGTTCCTGGGCGTCATGCTGTTTGGGTGGCAACGCGTGTCGCCCAACGTTCACACGGCGTCGGCCATCCTCGTGGCATTTGGAACGTCGCTGTCGGCGTTCTGGATTCTCTCGGCCAATAGCTGGATGCAAACGCCAGCCGGTCACATCATCACAGCCCAAGGGATCGCCGAGCCGGTCGATTGGTGGGCGATTATCTTCAATCCGAGTTTCCCCTACCGCTTCGCGCACATGTTCACGGCCTGCTATTTGACGACGTCGCTCGTCGTCATGGCGGTCGGTGCGCGCTATCTGACGAGCCAACGGTTTGAACGCGAAGCGCAGACCATGTTGCGGATGGGGCTCGGGATGGTGATCCTGCTTGCGCCGCTGCAACTCGTGATCGGGCATGCTCACGGGGAAAACACTGCGCACTATCAGCCAGCCAAGCTCGCCACAATGGAAGCGCATTGGGATGGGTCGAAGCCTGGGGCACTCGTGCTGTTTGCCATCCCCAACGCGAAAGAAGAGCGCAACGACTATGAGATCGCCATTCCGGGGCTCGCGAGCCTCATCGTCAAGGGCTCGACGACGGCGCTGTTTCCTGGCCTGAAAGACTTTAAGCGCGAGGACCGCCCGCCGATCCTCCCCGTGTTCTTCGCTTTCCGCGCGATGGTCGGGCTCGGCATGCTCATGATCGGGCTTGGGCTCGTCGGCGGATACCTTTGGGCGCGGGGCCAGCTGCTCACAGCGCGCTGGTATCTGTGGCCGGCGCAATACGTCTGGCCGACGGGCTTTATCGCCATTCTTGCTGGATGGTGGGTGACGGAAACCGGCCGTCAGCCGTGGATCGCGACCGGCATTTTGCGCACCGCCGACGCGCTCAGCCCTGTGAGCTTCCAGGCCGTCGCCATCAGTCTTGCTCTCTTTGTCATCGTCTACTGCTGCGTGTTCTCGATGGGCATTTTGTACATCAACCGCTTGATCGAGAAAGGCCCCATCGGCAAGGCGCTCGCAACGCCCAACACCGCGGTTCCCTCGCGTCCTCTATCAACCGCAACGCAGGCGGCCCAAGACGCACTCAACCCCAAAAGCCTGTCTCCAGGAGAATGAGCGCATGGGCATGGAAACCGCAATCGAGGGCATCAGATCGAACAATATCGCGATCTGGCTGCCGCTCGCGTGGGCCGCACTGCTTGGCGTGGCGGTGGCCCTCTATGTGATCCTGGACGGCTTCGATCTTGGGCTTGGCATCCTGTTCCCGTTCTCACCAGCCGAAGACGACCGGGACGTGATGATGAACACGGTGGCCCCGTTCTGGGATGGCAACGAAACGTGGCTGGTGCTGGGCGGGGGCGGGCTGTTCGTCGCGTTCCCGAAAGCCTACGGCATCATTATGCCAGCGGTCTATC
>JBBRKD010000548.1:0-1739 GCA_038218255.1 Hyphomicrobiales bacterium
GCGAATGTAGGTTTTCACGTCCTTGATGGGCACCACGCGCCCGATGAGGGCAATCGCTGGCGTTGCCGTATCAGGCGGGGGCACGATGTGCGCGAACCGATTGAGATCGATCCCGTTCGCGATCACCTTTAACTGCCGAGCGTCGGCCCCCAGCACTTTCTGAACCCGCTGATTGTCCTGATACAGCGTCACAACCTCGGTCGACGCCTGATAGCAGGTCCGCGCATAGGCTTCGAACGCCCGCACCCACATGTCGCGCAAGTCAAACCGGGGATCGTCGAGCGCATGCCCCTTGTCCACCGTATCAGCGCCCCAGTCCGCCATCAGCAGTTCGATGCGGCGCTCGTGGGTGTAGATGCCGTGCTCGGTCAGGATCGCAGGCCGCCCGGTTTCAAGCGTCGCGCGTGCTGCCAGAACACCGGCATAGCCTGTTGAGATCGTGTGATAGATCCGCGCCTTTGGCAGCGGACATTCCAGCACCGCAAACAGCCCGCCAAGCAGCGCCCGCCAGCCCCAGAAATAATGCAGGAAGGATGCAAACGGCATCTCGATCGCATACATCCGCTCAACCAGCCGCCACGCCACCGGCGAGTTGTAGAGCACCGGCAGGCTGATCGTCCGCTTGAGGCTGTTGAGACGCCCCGTCACGTCGGCCAGCGCCTCGACCCCGCCGACCGTCGTCAAACGGCTAAGCGCATCGGCCAACGCATCGGTTTCTGGCGGCACGCGCATGCGCTTGACCGGCCGCGCGCCGAAATCCTGCAGATAAACGTTTTGGAAGCCGATCACGTTGTCGGGCTTTTGATAGCGCGGCTTGTGGGCGGATGGCTTGGGCAGCAACGCCACCACGCTAAACGTCAAGTCGGGCTGCGTTCGGATCAACCAATCGATCCACCCCGACACGCCGCCTGGAACATACGGATACGCCCCCTCGACAATGATGCACACATCCGTCGGTGTCGGCGGTTGCTGTTCAATCCACAGCCCATCAGCCATTGGCACCCACCTCGGCAACAACGCCCGCCCGGCGCGCACCCGCCCGTAACTGCCGGAACGCTGCAAACTTCCCGCGCGCCAGCAGCGCCGTCTCGAGTCGCGCGCGCGCGTCGCCTGTGATGTCAGCGCCCGCAATGTCGACGTCCGCAATGTCGACCTGCCTGTCGCCCACCGTGTCGTCCAGCCACTCGACCTGCGCGACAGCCCGGTCGAGCAGGTGCTCACGGGCAGCGGTCGCACGCGCCAAATCGACATCTTCCAACAAGCCCGAGCCGGCAATGCCGTCAATCTCCCCCGCAAGCGTCAACAGGTCAGCGAAGCTCGCCCCATCCCCATCCCCATCCCCATCCCCATCCCCAGCGGCGCGCGCGAGCGCATTGGCGAGCGACAGCTTGAGTTCGCCCCGCACCTTCACCGCCACCGCCGCCGCCTGGACGCGAATCACAGGCTCTGAACTCACCAAAGCCAACCGCAGCGCCGGCGCATACGATGGCGAGAACGTCCGCGCGATCAGACCGAGCGCCCGCTGCCGATCGTCCAGCGTGCCGTGGGCCATCACGTCCTCAAACATCGGCGGCAAGCCATGATCTGTCAGCATGGCCCGGCCCATGGCGACATTGTTGTAAAGCCGCGTCACGGGATCGACATCGCCCGACAGCGAAATGCGCTCATACCACGCCTCCAGCCGCTCAGGATGGGGCCGCCCCTTCAGAAGTTCGCGGATCGCCAACACCGCGAGGCAC
>JBBRKD010000549.1:0-1735 GCA_038218255.1 Hyphomicrobiales bacterium
GGGCACCTTGTGAACATCGGTGCGAGCGTGGGCGTAGCCGTTTCGCCGTCCGACGGGCGCGAGCACGACCAGTTGCTTCGGAGCGCCGACTTGGCCCTTTACGCAGCCAAGCAAGCGGGGCGGAGCACGCACAGGTTCTTCGAACCGGCGATGGATACCCGCGCGCACGCGCGCCGGTCGCTTGAGATCGACCTTCGCAAGGCGCTTGCGTTGCGGGAGTTTGAGCTGCACTACCAGCCGCAGATCGACCTCGAACTGAATGCGGTCGTCGGCTTCGAGGCACTCCTGCGCTGGCGGCATCCCGAGCGTGGCTTGGTCTCGCCGGCCGACTTTATCCCACTCGCGGAAGAGATCGGCCTGATTGTCCCGCTCGGCGAATGGGTGTTGCGAGAAGCCTGCCAGGAGGCAGCACGGTGGCCGAGCAACGTGTCTGTCGCGGTCAACGTGTCACCGCACCAGTTCGGGGACACGACCAGGTTGGTCGCGGTCGTCGCCCAAGCACTTGCGGCAGCCAGCCTGCCGGGATGCCGGCTGGAGGTCAAGATTACCGAGAGCGTGCTGCTGCGCAATTAGCAGGCGGTGCTCACGGCGTTGCACAACCTGCGCGCCATGGAAGTGCGGGTAGCGATGGACGATTTCGGCACCGGCTATTCCTCGCTGAGCCAGCTGCACAGCTTCCCATTCGACAAGATTAAGATCGATCGGTCGTTCGTGAGGGATCACGGCGACATTGCCGGCCAGAACGCGATCATCCGCGCCATCACCGCGCTGGGCACCAGCCTGGGCATGTCCACGATCGCCGAGGGGGTTGAGACCTCCGACCAGCTCGCCCGCATCCGTGCCGAAGGCTGCACCTCGGTGCAGGGCTACCTGTTCAGCCAGCCAGTCCCAGTTGAGCAAGTCGCTAGCTTGATCGCCGACTTCGCCGGCCGCCACTCGACTTCCATTAGCGCAGCTGCCTGAAAGGACTTCGCCGATCATGACCCAGCTCCACCGCGTGCTTTATTGCAGCCGGAACATCATTCCAGGCGCCATTGAGGCGGTCGCTGCCGATGTCCGCGGGATCCTGGCCGTGTCTCGCGTGAACAACACCCGCGACGAGGTAACGGGCGGGCTGCTGTTCAGCGAGGGCTGCTTCGCCCAGGTGCTCGAAGGGCCTCTGGACGCGGTTGAGGCTGCGTTCGAGCGCATCCAGTGTGACCCCCGCCACTGTGACGTCGTCGTGCTGCAGTCCGGCCCGATCACCAAGCGCGACTTCCCGGACTGGTCGATGGCGTTCGTAGGCACCGACGCAGCGAGTAGCCCGCTTGCCAAGACCACCCTTGCAGACGCCTTCTCCGGCCAGTCCAGCGTCGGCGATGACGTGCTCGACATGCTCAAAAGCTTGGTCGTGCGCGAGGCAGACTGGCTGGCACCTTCGGCCGTACCTTCGACCTTCTCGCGGCAGGATGCTTCCCTGGTATCCTGAACCGGAGCTGGAGCCGGAGCGCACGTTCTATAAAGGATGCTTGAACTGACCAAGAAGCATGATCAGCCCGGCCAGTAGCATGCTGCTCTCCCGTTTGCTTAAAAATCTGCAAGCGCCGGAGATTAAACCTTGCCGAACTGCTTGACGTTCCATTTCACATAAACGGCGACATGGGGTCACGCCAAAGAAAGGGGTGTTGTGGACTGTTGGTGATTGGTGGGTTACTGCCACAGGAGAACAGATGGGCGACAGATGGTTGGGCCAAAA
>JBBRKD010000550.1:0-1730 GCA_038218255.1 Hyphomicrobiales bacterium
CCCCCAACCAGTGCAAGATCGGCATCATGCCCGGCAGCATCTTCAAGGAAGGCTCGGTCGGCGTCGTCTCGCGGTCGGGAACCTTGACCTATGAAGCGGTGTTCCAGACCTCGAACGCCGGCCTTGGCCAGACGACCGCAGTCGGCATCGGCGGCGATCCGGTCAACGGCACCAATTTCATCGACGTGCTCGAACTGTTCCTCGCCGATGAGGCGACCAAGTCGATCATCATGATCGGCGAAATTGGCGGCGATGCCGAGGAGCAGGCCGCGCAATTCCTGATCGACGAAGCGAAAAGGGGCCGTTCGAAGCCGATGGCCGGCTTCATCGCGGGTCGCACCGCACCGCCGGGACGCCGCATGGGCCATGCCGGTGCTATAGTAAGCGGAGGCAAGGGCGACGCCGAGAGCAAGATCGCGGCGATGGAAGCGGCCGGGATCCGCGTTTCGGCCTCTCCCAGCGAGCTGGGCGAGACGTTGTTGGCGGTATTGAACGGGTAAACCCTGCGCCGTCATGCCAGCGCAGGCTGGCATCTCCCGGGTTCGGAGAGACCCCAGCCTTCGCTGGGGTGACGGCTGGAGATAGACGATGGGCTTTGAGAATCAGGATTTCGCGGATGTGGCCGGCGGCGTAAGCCCGGCCTTCATCGAGACGCTGTACGCGCGCTTCAAAGCGTCGCCCGACAGTGTCGAATCGTCGTGGCGCGCGTGGTTTGAGGGGCTTGAGGGCTCGACCGAAGGCGCGTCGTGGCAGCAGCCCAACTGGCCGTTATCCTCGACCGATGACCTGACCGCAGCACTCGACCCGACCCAGATGGAGCCAGCGCCCAAACCCGCCAAGGGCGGCGCGCCTAAGCCGGCGGCTCCGGCACCGTCGCAGGATGCGATCATCCGTGCCGCGAGCGATTCGATCCGCGCGATGATGCTGATCCGCACCTATCGGGTCAGGGGTCATCTCGCCGCCAATCTCGATCCGCTCGGTTTGTCAAAGCATCCGCGGCCCGACGATCTGTCGACCGAATATCACGGCTTTTCCGATGCCGATCTCGACCGCCCGATCTATCTCGGCGGCACGATGGGCCTGCAATGGATGACGGTGCGCGAGCTGGTCGATACGCTGCGCGCTAATTATTGCGGCAATGTCGGCCTCGAATACATGCACATCGCCGATGTCGAGGAACGCCGCTTCCTGCAGGAGCGGATGGAGGGCAAGGACAAGGCGATCGAGTTCACCCCGCTCGGCAAGAAGGCGATCCTCAACAAGGTGATCGAAGCCGAGCAGTGGGAGAAATTCTGCGGCAAGAAATATGTCGGGACGAAGCGCTTCGGGCTCGACGGCGGCGAGAGCATGATCCCCGCGCTCGAAAGCGTTATCAAATATGGCGGCGCGATGGGCGTCAACGACATCGTCTTCGGCATGGCGCATCGCGGGCGGTTGAACGTCCTCACCAACGTGATGGCGAAACCGTTCCGCATCATCTTCCACGAATTCGGCGGCGGATCCGATAATCCAGACGATGTCGCCGGTTCGGGCGACGTGAAATATCATTTAGGCACGTCGACCGACCGCGAATTCGACGGGATCAGCGTCCACATGTCGCTGGTCGCCAACCCCTCGCACCTCGAGGCCGAAGACCCCGTCGTGCTCGGCAAGGTCCGCGCGATTCAGACGATCGCGGGTGATCTCGCCGAGCATAAGGCCTGGCTGCCGGTGCTGATCCACGGCGACGC
>JBBRKD010000551.1:0-1712 GCA_038218255.1 Hyphomicrobiales bacterium
AAGTGAAGCGGACAGCTGGCAATCGCAACATCAAGACCGAGGTCAATCCCGGCGAAGGCGCGTTTTACGGCCCTAAGCTCGAATACGTGCTGAAAGACGCGATCGGCCGCGATTGGCAATGCGGCACCACGCAGGTCGACTTTAATCTGGCGAGCCGCTTGGGCGCTTTCTATATCGATGAGAAAAGCGAGAAGCGCACGCCCGTGATGATCCACCGGGCGATGTTTGGCTCACTGGAACGGTTCACCGGCATCCTGATCGAGAACTACGCAGGCGCATTCCCGCTGTGGCTGTCACCGCTCCAGGTGATGGTGTGCCCGATCGTGTCAGACGCCAACGATTACGCTGCCGAGGTTGTCGCGGCGTGCAAGGCGGCTGGGCTCAGGGTCGAGAGTGACCTGCGCAATGAAAAGATCGGGTACAAGATCCGCGAACATTCGCTGAGCAAAGTCCCCGTCATTTTGACGGTCGGGAAGCGCGAGGCCGAGGAACGCTCCGTCGCGATCCGGCGCTTTGGCAGCCAGGACAACACCGCGATGAGCATAGCCGACGCCGTCGCGGCGCTCGCGAAGGAGGCGACAGCGCCGGACCATTTGGTGTAGCCTTGAGCCATGTCCACGCTTGCCCGCCAGTCACCTCCGCCGATCACGATCGCTGAATTCGATGTGTTCGTCGAAAATCAGCCGTCGGTGTTTGATTATGAACTGGTCGAGGGGCAGATCGTCATGATGACGAACCCCAACCAGGATCACGAGCAGATCGTCTCAAACATCGGGGCACCGCTGAAGCTTGCCATGGATCGTCGAGGCTGTCGGACTTACCAGGGCGGTATGCGCGTTCAGCTCGGGCCGAATGATAGTGGGATTGACAAGGTCAAACCAGATGTCGTCGTTAGGTGCGGCGAAGCAGACGGCAAAAAGAACTTCATCACCGATCCACTGGTGATCGTTGAGGTTTTGTCGCCGTCGACGATGGACATTGATCGCGGTGCTAAGCTCGATTTCTACAAGTTGATCCAGACCGTCATGCACATCGCGATCGTTTATCAAGATCAACTTCGTATCGAGCATTACCGTCGGCAGCCGGAAGGCTGGGTTTGCGACGTGCTGACGCGCGCAACCGACACGCTCCATTTCGATTCCGTCGAGTTCCAACTGGTCGTGGCTCAGGCCTATTTCGACGTGGTTGTCTAGCGTCGGCGCACCCTCACCCGACCTTTGCGAGTGCCTGCGCCAGATCAGCGATGATGTCGTCTTTGTCTTCGATGCCAATCGACAGCCGCACCACGTCGGGGCCAGCACCGGCGGCGACGCGCTGGGCGTCGGTCAACTGGCGGTGGGTTGTGGACGCGGGGTGGATGACGAGGCTCTTGGTATCGCCGATGTTGGCGAGCAAGCTGAACAGGTTGAGCTCCGAGCAGAACTGCTTGCCAGCCTCATAGCCGCCCTTCAGGCCGAACGTGAACACGGCGCCCGCCCCGTTCGGGCACAGCTTTTGGCCAAGGGCGAACGACGGGCTGCTCGGCAAGCCGGCATAGCTGACCCACGACACATCCCGATGAGCTTCGAGATACTGCGCAACCGCGAGCGCGTTCTCGCAGTGCCTGGCCATCCTGAGCGGCAGCGTCTCGATGCCGGTCAGGATCAAAAACGCGTTGAATGGTGAGATGGCAGGCCCGAGATCGCGCAGACCCAGCACGCGGCAGGCAATGG
>JBBRKD010000552.1:0-1703 GCA_038218255.1 Hyphomicrobiales bacterium
CGCCCCTCGGTGTTGGGAAATACGATACGCACGGCGTCCGCCCACGCCTTCTGGTCGGGATTTCCAAGCATTGCCGCCATATAATACGTGTTGCCGATCGCGATATCGCACTGCCCGGCTGCCACGTCCCGCACCGCTTCGCGGTCACCGCCGGCAGGCTTGCGGGCGAGATTGGCTTTCACGCCATTGAGCCACGCTTCGGCTTTTTCCTCACCCAAATGGGCAATCATAGAGGCGACGAGCGCGATGTTGTAGGTGTGCTGCCCAGAGCGCATGCAGATCTTGCCCTTCCACTTCGGGTCGGCCAGCTCCTCGTAGGTCAACGTCGGCTGCGTCACGCGGTCTTTTGAAACGTAAGCTACGCGCGCGCGCTTCGTCAGCCCGAACCAGCGGCCGTCGGGGTCGCGGAAGGCGGCCGGGATCGCAGCTTCCAGTTCGGGCGAGGAAATCTTCTGCGACACGCCAGCATCGACGGCCTGAACGAGCAATCCGAACTCGTTGGTCAGCAGCACATCCGCTGGGCTATTGCGCCCTTCCGCGACCATGCGTTCGACGAGTCCGCTGGACGCAAAAATAACGTTCGCCTTTATGCCGGTCGTTTCCGTAAACGCTTTGAGCAGCGGCTCGATGAGTTTGGGTTCGCGGTAGGAGTAGATGTTAACTTCGCCTGCAGCGCGCGCGGCGCTTGCACCGACAGCCACACCAAAGGTGGCTAACCCGAACGTCGGTGAGGCGGCAAGACAGGCAACGAGGCACGCGCGAAGGCTGCGTGTGGTGACACGGTTCATGATCATCGTCTCCAATTTCCGAGGGTCAAGGCCCCGGCATCGGCTCTGGGCGTAACGCCCGCGCGGAAACCCTCCGCACCCCGTCACGTAAGCCCGCCCCCACATGCCGGTCAATGGCGCATCAACGCCGCAGTCGAATAATTCCTACATTGGAATTATTCAAATTCTAGAGTGGGTTGCCGCATCCTTTTTCGCACCGAAGCGTAGCGCCCTCAGACTGGCAACGTGCGTTCTGCCGGAAACGAGAGGCACACCCGCGTGCCCCGGTCCGGCGTGCTGTCGATGGCAACGCTCGCCCCGTTCAACCCCGCGAGATGCAAAATCAGCGGATACCCGATCCCAAGCCCGCCAGTCGGGCGCCGGGCGAAATCCGCCTGCCGCGTCGGATCGAGCACGCGCGCGATCTCGTCCGGCGACATGCCATGTCCGCTATCGGTCACAATGAGATGCACGGGGCCAGCAAGGTCGAACGCCGTTGCGATACTGATCCGCCCGCCCGCTGGCGTGGCGCGCATGGCGTTGGTGACGAGGTTCAGCAACATCTGCCGCACCGTGCCGACGTCGGCGATGACGTGTGGCAGCGACGGCGTGAGGTCGTGGCCGATCGAGAGCCCCGCCGCTTCAAACAAAGCCGTCACGCTCACCGTCGTCTGTTCGGCGATGACATTGAGATCGACGGCGGTCAACGCGAGCACCGTCTGTTGCGAGGGCTGCAACACTTCCCCGCCAAGCATCGCGCTGATAACGCCGAGCGCGTGCGACGCACTGTCGTGAATCCCGGCCGCATACCCCTGATAACGCGCGCCTAACGGACCAAGCCGCTCGTCCCGCATGATCTCGGCCGCAGCAACAATGGCCGAGAGCGGCGTCTTCAGTTCATGCGCGAGCTTCGCCAGATGCTGGCTTTGCGGCGTG
>JBBRKD010000553.1:0-1697 GCA_038218255.1 Hyphomicrobiales bacterium
CATGAACAAGAAAACAGAGATCCCCGAGCGTATCGTGGATTATGCCCCACACCCTGCCGGGCCTCAGTGCCTGAACGCCGCGCCTGCAGACCGCTACGGTTTGGGATGCCCTGATTTTTTTGCGCAGCCTGGCGGGCTCGGCCTTGGGCAGCGGCGCCTTGACGCCCTGGGCGACCGTCGCTGAGCCCCGTCAGCCTCAGGGACAATCCACTCGTCCGCTTGGGCGCGCATCATGTCGCGCCCCTCGCGCCTCCTGGCCGACCGACCCTGTCAGACGGACAGCGTGTGCGCATGCACAGTGATTTCCAGCTCGTCGCCCGTCGCGTGGCCAGCGAGCGCCCTCGCCTGAGCCGCTGGAGGGCGCCAGCGCCCAATAGGAAGCGTCGTCTTGAGACGTGCGCATTGCCGAGGTTTAAGAAGGGAGCACGGCGACAACGCCGGCAAAGCTCGAAAAGCGCTGCATGGCGCTTCGCTGCCATAATTTTCGACGGAGCCGAATTGAACAACGGCGGCCAAGACAACCACCGCGTCGCCGACGCGTCGCCCCTGATCCGAACGTCGATGTCAAGCCGCCTCCGTGACAAGGGACCTGGGATGGCGCAATGTTAGAGTGAAGTGTGATGGCCTTCTGGTGGACATGGAGGGTTGCAGACGATCGATCTGTTGGTCGAGGAGCGGGGCAATGGCAGCGCTGACGATCGGGATGGCGACCTACAACGATTTCGACGGCGTCTACTTCACCCTCCAGGCGCTTCGTCTCTATCAGGACCTCGACGACGTCGAGCTGCTGGTGGTCGACAACTACGGCTGTGAGACCACGCGGGCGTTCGTCGAATCTTGGATAAAGGGCCGTTACGTGCTTGCGACCGAGGTCAGCGGAACGGCTGCGCCTCGCGATCGCGTCTTCCGCGAAGCCAGTGGAGACGCCGTCCTCTGTTGCGACTCGCACGTCTTGTTCGCTCCCGGCGTGATTGCCAAGCTCAAGGCGTATTACCAGAATCATCCCGATTGCAACGATCTGCTGCAAGGCCCCCTTGTGTACGATGACGGAACCTCGATCTCGACCCACTTTGAGCCAGTCTGGCGTGAGCAGATGTGGGGAACCTGGGCGACTGATCCTCAGGGGCAGGATCTGGACGGAGAACCGTTTGACATCCCGATGCAGGGCCTCGGCGTCTTCACCTGCCGAAAGGCCGTCTGGCCCGGCTTCAACCCCGCGTTTCGGGGATTCGGGGGCGAGGAGGGCTATCTCCACGAAAAAGTCCGCCAAGCCGGCGGGCGGACGCTTTGCCTACCTTGGCTGCGATGGCTGCACCGCTTCGGTCGGCCGCGCGGGGTCCCATATCCGCTGACGGTCGACGACAAGCTGCGCAACTACGTAATCGGCCATTTCGAGCTCGGCCTCGATCTGCTGCCCGTGCTAACGCATTTCGCCGCGCATCTGCCGCAGGAGCGTGTGCTCCAGATTGCGGCGGAGGCGGTGGGCGAGGTCTCCGGCGTCACGGTGTCGCTGCCCCTCGTCGCAAGCCCTGAGTCGGAGGCGATCACGCCCGCCGAGTCGGCCATGATCACGCTCGTGGCCGCGCCGCCGCTGGTCAGCTGCATCTGCCCAACCTATAACCGCGCGCCGGGACACCTGCATCTGCTGGAGGAGGCGATCGAATCTTTCCTGCGGCAGACCTATCCGCACAAAGAGC
>JBBRKD010000554.1:0-1695 GCA_038218255.1 Hyphomicrobiales bacterium
GCAGAATGTAATCGGTCCACACTCGGGGCACCAGAAAAAAGACGCGCAAACCGGCGCTTTGGAAATAGGCGCGCTGCCAAGTGCCCAGCATGGCCGTCGCCTCGTCGGCATCCAGGCCGTCGGCCACGAGCGCGGAATGCATTTGCGACTCTAGTTGCGCGCGATTTTCTTCCGCGTAATCGGCCTCGGGAAATGATCGCGCTGTCGTGGCCAGCACCCGCTGCTGATCGGTCGACAAGGTCAGCCCTGGCAACTTGCGAAACGCCAGGCGGCCGTCGCGGCGAATATCCACCAACCACAGCGCGGGCACGCGAGCGGTTTGCCCGGCGGGAAGTGCCTGGCCGCATTGGGCGTGCAGCGACAATTCATCGTTCGCTTCATCGGTCGATACCCGCAGCGGGACGTCGATGTTGCCTACGCCTCGATAGAAGAGGAACTTTTCGTGCTCGTCCCCTTTCTTGCCCGGCACGGTGAGCTGCGCGGCGTTTACTTTACGAGGAGTAGTCCACACGGGGGAATCCGTGTCGGGGCCGGGCTGGGTGGTGCCGACCGTGACGTTTCGCCAATCGAGGCGACCGAGCGTCTCGGGCGTGAGGTTTGCAAACTGGAACCGACCGCCACCAGTGCCGGGTGGATCGGCATCGGCCGCGGGATAAAACTCGGTAAGCCAACCGCCGCGAATCGTCACGCCGACGCTGACGTCCAGCGGCTTGGTCTCCGCCTTCGGCGGATAAAAGTAGAGCACCGGCGTTTCGAGCCGCATCGTGACGTAAGGGTGCCGCTGCGGCACGCCCTTCATCTGGTTGCGCCAGTGATATTCGGCGGCCGCATGCGGCTTGACGATGATGTTGGGGCTCAGGTTGTGAACAAAACTGGGGAGCGGCTCATCGTCAATATTGATGCCCGAGAGCGCGTGGCCCGCGCCCTCCTGAAGCGCCGTGAACGTGCCCCACTCGTGAACCCGCAGGCGCTCTTCGCCCACTGCGGGCAGAGCCAGACATACCCATACGAACCACGCGAGACAACGCCACGGCCGAGAGAGAGAATTGCGGGTCATGGCCGCTCCTCCCGAAACTGTTTTTTTTGCGCCACCGCTTAGTATACCACGTCGGCTGCCATTCGCGTGCTTGCCTAGCGACAGACTGCCGCCGGCGGAGAAATGACGGACTGCCCGCCTCTGTACGACCGAACGGCTCATCATTGGCACGCACAAGCATGGGTTTGCGGGGTAAATCGTTCCTTCTCAACGATTCTTGCAATGGCTAGGATGGGGGTCGAAAGCCTGCCCGTTTTACCGCCTGCCAAGAGTGTGATGAGCCAACTCGAATCCACGCCTGTACGTCTGACGCCGGAACCTGTTCCGAGCAACTTGACCAGCGTGCAGCCAGGTGGAGGATTTTTCTACCAGATGGAGTTGTCGTGGGGGCGCGTGCGGCGCTGGTTCTTGCAGAGGTTCCGGCGCGGTTACGTCGAGCGGATGGCGGCCCTGCGACGGGGCGACCCGGCCGGGGCACCGCATGCCATTATCGATCCTCGCGATCTGAAGTTCTGCCGTAACCAATGCACCTGCGATTGGGATCCCGCGGTGGATCTGTTTCGCTGGCGCGACAAGCTGCCCTTTGCACGGTGGGGTCTGGCGGAACTGCAATTGATGGGCTTTCCGCTGTTGGCCCTGGCGATCGTGGGGGGCTGGTT
>JBBRKD010000555.1:0-1691 GCA_038218255.1 Hyphomicrobiales bacterium
GCAGACCGCTTCGCCATCGGTGCGCCCGTTATGGCGCTCGTCAACGGCGGCGGTTACGCTGAATATTGCTTGGCCGAAGTTGGCTCGACGCTCGCGGTCCCGGCGTCGCTCCCCATCATCGCCGCTGGCGGCGTGTGCGAAACCGCCTTCACCGTCTGGCACAACGTGTTCGAGCGCGGCCGCCTCACGTCGGGCGACTGGTTCTTGATCCATGGCGGCACGAGCGGCATCGGGGTCACGGCCATCCAGCTCGCCAAAGCCGCTGGCGCGCACGTCATCGCAACGGCAGGCTCCGATGCCAAATGCGCGGCCTGCCTCGCGCTTGGGGCCGACCATGCGGTCAACTACAAAACCGGCGACTTTAACGAGGCTGTGAAAGCGGCCACCGGCGGACGTGGCGTCAACGTCATTCTCGATATGGTCGGCGGCGACACGGTTGAGAAGAACATTCGCGCCTGCGCAGACGATGCCCGGATCGTCAACATCGCCTACCAGCAGGGCTCGAAAGTCACCCTCGATCTGATCCGCGTCATGCTCAAGCGATTGACGCTGACGGGCTCCACGCTGCGCATCCGCTCGACCGCTGTCAAAGCCGCCATCGCCGACGCTGTGGCCGCCAACGTGGTGCCCAAGCTCGCCGACGGCCGCCTGAAGGTTGTCATCGATCACACGTTTCCGCTCGCCCAGGCTGCTGATGCCCACCGCCGCCTTGAAGCTGGCGACCACATCGGCAAGATCATTCTAACCGTGCGTTGACCAGCGCCTACCAGGCGAGCGCGTCCATGGCCGCGACCGGCCGCCCGTCGGTTTGTGGGAACAGGCGCTCCAGCGCGGACGCATCGAGTGCGCCGTCGAGATGCACGCCGCTCGCGATATACACCGAGCGGATGTTGGCGCGAGCGGCACCTGCGATGTCGGTCCGCACGCCGTCGCCGATGGCAAGAATGCGATCGCGCCCAACTGTCCGGCCAGCCAGCCGGTCGATGGCTGCGAAGGCTGCGACATAGATTGGCAGATGCGGCTTACCCGCGTAGGTCACTGCGCCGCCGAGTGCTTCATAGAGTGCTGCCACCGCGCCCGCGCAGGGAATGATGCGCCCGCCCCGATCCACGCTCAAATCCGGATTGGCGCAAATCATCGGCAGTCCGCGCAATGCCGCATCAATCAGGAGCGCGCGATACGTTTCCGCCGTCTCAGTCTCGTCGTCACGGAGCCCGGTACACACCAGCGCAACAGCCACATCGATCGCGGTGAGCCGCACGGCCAGCCCGTCAAACAAGGGCCGGTCGCGCTCAGGCCCCAGATGAAGCACGGGGGCTGCACCAAGTGCTGCGATCAGCTCGCGTGACGCGTCCCCCGACGAGATGATGCCGTCGTAGGCTTCCCGAGCCACACCGATCTTGTCGAGCTGTGCGGCGACGGACGCGTGCGGTCGCGGGGCATTCGATACCAGCAGCACGATGCCGCCATGCGCGCGGAACGCCTGACACGCCCCGACCGCACCCGCAAACGGTGTCTCCCCGTTGTGCAATACGCCCCAAATATCGACGAGCCACGCATCGGTGGATGCGGCCAGCGGGGCGATCGAACGGACGATCTCGATCACTCGGCTGCGACTGCGACGTTGGATGTCACGGACGCCTTTAGCTGACGCGGCCCGCCAAACAGCTGGCCTTGGCCAAACAGCACTC
>JBBRKD010000556.1:0-1686 GCA_038218255.1 Hyphomicrobiales bacterium
GCTCGCGCGTGTCCTCGATCGTCAGCAGCCGTTCTTCGGGCGGGATAAGCTGGATCAAACCCTTCGAGAATGTCGTCTTGCCCGAGCCGGTCGCGCCGGAAATCAGGATGTTAAGCCGCGCCTTGACCGCGCGGTCGAAGAATTCGACGTGGCGACCGGCGCGGAGCAGCGCAAGCAATTCAAGCTCCTGAGGGCTGACCTGTTTTTGAGCGATCCTTGTGTCGCGGAACAAGCCCGCCGCCTCGAAATCGGCGAGCGTCATCGTCACCGACGATGGTTTGCGCACCGTGATTGAGACGGTCTCATCAGGCACGACCGGCGGCACGACAATCTGCACGCGCTCGCCGGTTGGGAAGATCGTTGAGACGATGGGGTTTTCGCGGGTGACGTCCTGGCTGGTGTACGCGGCAGCGGCGGTCGCCAATGCCATCAGCGTCTTGAAATCGAGCGACGGCTCGCTTTCCCATGTCCAGCGCCCGCGTCGCTCGATACCGACTTCTTGCGGCACGTTGATGACCAGTTCGGTGACGGTGGCGTCATCGAGATATTTGCGCAGCGGTGCCGTCACGCTGTCGAGAACCGCGGTGTTCTTTCCCGGCGCGGCCATTATTTCAGCGCAAGGCCGTAGACAGTCGAGAAGTCGAAATCCTGCGCGACGGTGATGCCGACATCCTCGCCCTGGTTTTTGCGCAGCACCGGCCTGATCTGCGCATTCTGCTGCAAGATCGTCGAAGCGGCATCCGACGGGACGCGGGTGGTGTTCGGCGCGTTGTTCCCGATCGCTTGCGAGCCGACCGTCGCGGCATCTTCGACAAGGCTGAACAGCAGCGCCGTGCCGAACCGTTGCCAGAAGAAATTATCGACCCGGCCATCCACTCCGCTGCGCCCGAGGGCATCGGTCGCCGGTGATGCGACGTCGATAGCGATCCCGCGCGGCGTGACCGCGCGCGTCCACAGGACGAACAGCCGGTACTGCCCGCGATTGAGGCCGCCCTGATATTCGCCGACGATCTTGGTGCCCTTTTCCATCAGGACGACGCGGCCATTGTCCGAGTAGACATTGCGCGGAACGATGCAGCTCACATAGCCGGGCTGGCTTGAGTCCATAGCCGATTGCAGCACGCACGGGATGAAACTCCCCGCCGTAATCAGGAAATTGCGGTCAGGCAGCGGGCGCGCCTGTGCTTGCCCGATCACCGAACCGCGCCGCAAAGTGTCGAGCGAGGTCGGCTCTCGTGTGGCGGGTATCGCGGTGCGACCTAGACCGTCCGCATCGCCATAAAGCGCGCTGGCGAGTCCGTTTCCGCGCTCGCCGCCATAAGCGATCAGTGACGACCGGCGCGCCGCTTCGCGCAGCGCCTCGGCTTGTGAAGGTTGGCGGGGCTGCGTCGCGCCAGCAGGCGGCTGTGACGCCGTGCCTTGCGGGCCGATTGCGGGGACCGTTGGCCCGCCCAGCGGTATCGGGGCATTGGGATCGGTCGCTGCACCCGCGAGCGTCGGTGCGATCACGGTGTTCGGATCATATCTCGCGGGTTCTAGCGCGGGCTTGGGTTTGACCGGCGGCATGTCGGCATTGCCAGTCAGGCCGGTTCCGAGCGCCAGCACCGTGAACATCACCGCGCCAGCGGCGGCGGCAAAGCCGATCATCTTTTTGGGGTCCATCGTTGTGCCGGGCATCGACGGCAT
>JBBRKD010000557.1:0-1678 GCA_038218255.1 Hyphomicrobiales bacterium
GGCAAGCTGATCGAGCGGTTCGCTTTTGCGGTAATTGCTCAGGGGCCCGCGATTTTGGAACACGTTTACGGCGAATTTTGATCGGTTGACGGCGGGAACGGTCAGTGATTCACCGTTGGGATGAATCGTGAAGCGCTGCGAACTCTGGACAAGGAAGCCCTGATCGACTTGATCCTGGCGCAGGCCGAGGCGATCAAGGCGTTGACGAAGCAGGTTGAGGTTCTCACGGCGCGAGTGGCGGAATTGGAGGCCAAGCTCGGGGAGCCGCCGAAGACGCCGGACAATTCGAGCCTGCCGCCGTCGAAGGGGCAGAAGCCTTCGGCGCCCGCGCCGCCCAAGGCAAAATCCCAAGCCCATGCCGGCGCGCACCGGCCGCTTCACCCCAACCCGACCTCGCGGCGGGAATTTTGCGCCGCCCATTGCCAGCGTTGCGGCGTCGATGTCGCGGACGCGCCGCAGTTCGCCTGCGAGAGCTACGACCGGATCGAGATTCCCGCCATCAAACCTGATGTTACGCGGGTGACATTGATGGGCGGCGTGTGCCCGTGCTGCGGCAATCGCTTCAAGGCGACCCCACCCGCCGACCTCGCGCCGGGCTCGCCCTTCGGCGACAATCTGCGCGCCTTCGTCATCTATCTGCGCTCGGTCCAGGGGATCGCACTGGCGCGCCTCGTCGTCGTGCTGCACGACCTGTTCGGGCTGGAGATCAGCGAGGGCGCGCTCGTCGCCATCCTCGACGACAGCCGCCCGGCCTTCGCCGCGCAGACCAGCGCGATCAAAGCGCGGCTGCTTTCGGGAACGGCGCTGGCCTGCGACGAGACAGGGGTGCGGGTCGGCAAGGCCAACTGGTGGCTGTGGGTGTTCCATCAGGGTCTCGACGCCGTATTCGTCGTCGATCCGCATCGCTCGAAAGCCGTCGTGGCGGACTTCCTTGGCCAATGGCGGCCAGACTTCTGGCTTTCCGACCGCCTCGGCAGCCAGAGAGGCTGGGCCAAGCGCGGCCATCAGGTTTGCCTCGCGCATCTGATCCGCGACGTCCAATACGCAGCAGACGCCGGCGATTGTGTCTTCGCGCCGGGCATGAAGGGCTTGCTCAAACGCGCCTGCGCCATTGGACGCCGCCGCAATCGCCTCGCCGACTCCACGCTCAAGGTCTACGAGGCCGATCTTGAAAAACGGCTCGACCGTCTGCTCGCGCTTCACCCCGCCGCCTCGGCGGGAATGAAAATGCAACGCGTCGTCAAACGATTCCGCCAGCACCTGTTCGTCTTCATGACCAACCGGGATATCGAACCCACCAACAATGGCTCCGAACGCGCTTTGCGTCCCTGCGCCGTCTATCGAAAGATCACCAACGGCTTCCGATCCGAATGGGGAGCCAAGCTCTACGCCGACATCCGCTCCGTCGTCGAAACCGCCCGCCGCCGCGGCCTGCGCGCCATCGACGCCATTCGCCTCACCCTCGCCCGCAAACCCCTTCACGCCGCCGCATGACCGAAGGGGCCTGAGTAATTACCTTTTGCGGAACGTGATTAGACCGTGAACGGGATCGCGAATGCGCTGATCGCGGGTTCCCGTCGGGCCAGCGGTTGGGATCACTCCCAGATCTCCTGAGCAGAAGCACAAATTATATCAACTCAACTCATTTGACGCACCCGATAAGAATGTCTCACACGCA
>JBBRKD010000558.1:0-1674 GCA_038218255.1 Hyphomicrobiales bacterium
CGGTCAACAAAGGCCGCAGACAGACCGATATATGTTGACGGATCGAGCAACTCATCGATCTCGCCAAGCTTCACCCGTGTCGCGATTTCCGGATGCGCCTTAAGCCCCGCGGCGAATGACGTACCGCTCTCGATTGCCTCCATTGAAACCTCATGCACGATATCGTGAGAACGTTGGCGCCCCAGCCGATCGGCCAGCACGAACATCACTCGCTCGGCCAACAGTTGCCCACCGGAGATGTCGAGGTTCGCTCGCATGCGATCAGGATGCACAGTGAGCGTCGACAAAACCCGCTGCATCATCGCGAGCCCGCCATGTACCAGGATGCACAACTCCGGCACGAACTCCCATTCCATCTGCACGCTGGACCAATCGCGTTCGAAATCGTGTTGCATTGCGTCCAGCGACAGGGCGGTATGTTGTCGGGTCAAGCGCGAGGTGGTGAGAATCGCCTCGCACAGCATCGGGTTACGCTTTTGCGGCATCGTACTACTGCCGACCTTGCCGGCCTGCCAGGATTCCTCGGCCTCGCCAAATTCGAGCATCTGAAGATGGATGATGTCATGCGCGATCCTGCCCATCGTGGCGGCTATTGACGCCGTTGTCGCGCAAAACTCGACGATGTTGTCGCGGCTCGCGTGCCAAGCGATCGCCGGATCGCCGAGGTCAAGCTCGGCCATGAGCCGGCTCTTGACGTCGAATCCATGTTGCGCGATTCCGGCCAGCGTCCCCGCAGCCCCGCCGAACTGGCCAACCAGCAGCCTGGGCCGGCAGTCCTTGAGCCGCTCGGCGTGCCTCAGGCATTCGGCCAGCCAGCCCGCCGCTTTGAACCCGAAAGTGATGGGCAGCGCCTGTTGCCCATGTGTACGGCCGGCCATCGGGGTATCCCGATAGGCGAGCGCAAGTCCCCGGAGCGTTCGTGTTACATCGGCGAGTCCTCCGTCGATGAGTACCAATGCATCCCGGATTTGCAGGATCAGCGCTGTGTCCATCACGTCTTGGGTCGTAGCTCCCCAATGGACATAACCGCCGGCAGATCCTTCGCAGAGCGATGACAACTGCCAGATCACCGGCACCAGGGGGTGAACTGCTTGGTCGATGCCGGACTTGATGGACTCGAAGTTGAAGAGTTCCGCCCGAGCCTTGCGCGTGATCTCCGCTGCGGCTTCCGCTGGAATCAGCCCGGCCTGCGCCTCCGCGCGGGCTAGAGCTGCTTCGTAGTCGAGCCATTTCTGTAAAAGTTGGCGGTCGTTCCACACTGCCCGCATTGCGGTAGTACCGTAGAGATCGCGCAGAAAATCCGAGTCAATGACATGCGAGGGCATAGGTTTCCGTCGTGTTGCGGGTGCTCACCCTTATCTGGCGGTTGCGCTTGAATCAGTATAAATTATAATCTATAAAATTGCTCAAACAACTAGGATGCGCCATGCCAGACCTCAAGAAACCCGCCCCAATTGACAAGAAGGAGCGCGATTTTGCCCGCGATATGCTGACGCGGGTGGCCTATATCCGCGCGTTCGAGGCAAAGGCGCTGAGTCTGACGGAGACCAACCCACCGCGCGTTCCCGGCTCAATGCACTTCTGTGCCGGCCAAGAAGTGGTCCCACTTGCCGCAATTGCTGCCCTTCGAAACGATGATCAGATCGTAGCCACCTATCGCGGCCATGGTTGGGC
>JBBRKD010000559.1:0-1663 GCA_038218255.1 Hyphomicrobiales bacterium
GGCGGACACGAGCGGGGGCAGTTGCCATAATGACATCGCCGGGCCTCCTGTGGATGGCGTGTGACTAACACCATCATGCAGGCAGGCCCGGCACCTTGCCAGCCGAATTCAGCGGCCGCGAATTCTCAGAAGTTCGCGGAAAGTGCAGGTGATAGAGAACGCCTTCGTGTGCGGAGTCTGACGCATAACTGATCGTCTCCGGGACCACTTCCTGTCGGCGGCACGTGGGGCAGAACCTTGGGAATGGCTTGCTTTTCTTGACGGTCATTGCGAAACCCCTCTCACGCCAGATGAACATTTACAACCAGGATTACCGGGTCGTCCGGGTCGTTGGGATTTTGGTAGACGAGCCGCGTTTCGACGTACCAAAGCTTTCCGCCAACCACCGGCCGCGCAAATCGTAGTGATAATCCCAACCAGACCATTCGGGCCGCGCTTCCGTTACCGAATCGATCTCGCCTCCTGCTCGAACGTGGTCGGGCATGATCTTCCGCAGATCGAATTCCTGGATGGACGGATCTAACTGCTTAAGTTGCTGCTGAGCGAAATGGGTCAGATCGATATAGCCGCGACATCGCCAGTTCGCCAACGCGCACAAGTAGCAACGCAACTTTTCGGGATCGGTTAATCGCGCCACGACCGACTTCCTCGCAGGTCGTTTTTCCTCGACCTTTATTGTATGGCCACGCGCGTCAGATCGGTCGCACTCGTGGCCAACCCGTTGGCGACGTGCCCGGCGAAGAACGCGTGCAGCTGCCGATCCTGTGCCCGCGTTTGGATTTGCAACCCGTCCTCGAAGCGCTTGACCGCGTCGTCGGCCAAGCCGAGGTGCTGCGATAATTGTGCCGGCGTCAGGCCGATGGCCGTGCGACGAGCGGCAGGAGGCCGAGGTTGGTGCGCAAGGCGAAATGAATTTGATCGCCAACATGGTTGGAAAACACCAGCTGCCCGCAATTGCGGCATTGCGGCGATTCGAGCGCTGGCAAATCCAGAGTGGGGCTCTGCCCTTCAAAAGCCACCGCCGCCCGGTACGCTCCTTGTGCGGGATGGACTTCGCGAGGCTGGCACTTCGGGCAATCCCAGGGGGATGGCCGACTTTTTTTCGTCAGACTGGCCGCGTCTTCGTGCGACACCCGGCGTCCGCGCACCTGCCGCCCGCCGCACGACCACAAACCCACGCCCTCGGCCCGCCCGCGCTGCAGGTCAAGTCCTTCAGATCGGGCCGGACTTCGTAATGGGACGCACCAACGGATTCGATGCTCCAGCCGGCGGCGAAGGCAGCGTGCCGTTGCGGCTTCGTTACCCAGGGCGGTCCTCGACAAAAAACGGCGTGGATCACCGTGCCGCAACTGCGGCTGATCTTCGCCCGGTTGCGGCCTCGGGCCGCGCACCGGTTGGTGAACATCGTGGCCGAAGTTAACGACGCCCGGCGTCGCCACGAAGAGGCCCGCATCTACCACTGGCTCGACCCGCACGGCCAACTCCCGCCCTCGGGGCAGGAACCCGTTTGTAAAAAGGGGCCCAGTAGAACTACTCCCTTGCAAGGGCTTCCGGGCCGCACTTCTGACCCTCAAAAGGCTTGCTTGACTCGCTATCTGCCGAGGACTTGTTTCAAGAGCGGGCGATCGGATTCGAACCGACGACGTCCAGCTTGGGAAGCTAG
>JBBRKD010000560.1:0-1655 GCA_038218255.1 Hyphomicrobiales bacterium
CTCCACGCCCATGTTGAGTATGACTACGCGGGCAAACAGCCAATTCCCGCGGCCGGACTTACACCGGCAAGAAACAAGGCATTATGGGCTGCAAACGGAGAACACGGGGAGGGCACCAGCGTATTGGATTCTGACGTCCGCCTGGCCCATTTTCTAGAAGTGTGTTTTCGCGAGACGCTGATCGCGCCGGCCAAGACATCCGACGTTGACCCACTCTCTTGCATTTCCCCGTGGACCCCGTGCCACCCGTGGTTCAACTAGTCACGGCCGACGCAGGTCGACGATGATGCCGCCCAGGCGGAAGAGGCGATGCAAGTTGGTGAAGTAGAGTTGACGGTGCCAGATCAGGCCGCATTCGTGGCAGACCTTGCGAAGGTCCTGGCGATTGTAGGTTCGGCAATGCCAGAGGTTGCTCGACATCGAGCCGGCGAGGGTGTCCTCGGTGGTCATCAGGAGCAGCTTGCCGCCGGGTTGCAGGATGCGCGTCAACTCGCGCAGGCCGGGCCGGGGATCGGGGAGATGTTCGAGGACCCAGCCGCACACGATGGCATCGAAGTAGCCGTCGGGGTAGGGCAAGCGCGTCAGATCGGCGGCGATGTACTGGATGCGTTTGCTCTTGAGCCGACGGTTGGCTCGCTTGAGCATGCGCTGCGACAGGTCGAAGGCGGAGATCGAGGCGTCGGGGTCGGCGCGGCGGAGGATGTGCTTGCAATGCCGGCCGTTGCCACAGCCCGCATCGAGGATGCGCTTACAGCCCGCCAGATCGAAAGCGTTGGGCTTGAGCACGCGACCGGCGAGCATCGCGTGCCCGGTCAGGAAGCCGGAAATGCTGGTCAGCTTGCCGGCGATGCCGTCGTAATGGTGCTGAATGAAGCTGCGATATTCGGGGTAGGTCTTTTCACTATACTGCTTCGATTCCAGGGCTTTCTGGATCGCCAGAGTGATGGGACCTTTGGTGGCGGCTTCGGGGAGGGTTTGCTGGGTATCCATAAATGGCACTCAAACGGCTATCCGTCGATGATTAATAAACCACTCGATCAATAACCGTACCACCGTCAAAAATTGAAGGCGGGCGACGATCTCGCTGCGGTCGCCCCGTTGAATCGTGGGCATTTTCTATGCCAGCTTGGTCAGCGTGGTAGAGCGGGGTCTCGCTTCCTGCGCGCCGCAACGTCCACATTACCAACAATATGGAGTGGGCTACAAAAAAAAAGCAGAAAACGAATCTTCAACCCCCGAACCGTTCGGCAAACCACACTGGTCGCAAAGTTTTACCTGTTTCACGGCCTGCGGGTCAAGGTAGTTGTTCACCGTTAGCCGGCCGCGCCCGCGGCAGGCTCGGCGGCGCGTTGGCCGAATTCGGGAGCGTGAAACACAAGGCGTGCGTCTTGAGCAAACGTGATCTCATCGCTCGTCGGCTCCGTCGGCGGCGTCCACGTCACCAGTTCCTCCGCGAGATAGCATGATAGGTGGTTCGCCTTGGCCAGGATTTCGATGGGCAGAAACGGGCCGCCCGATTGGATCGCCAGACTTTGAAAAATCTCCCGCCGAGCCAGCCGAAACGGACATTCCGGATCGGTGACGCGCACACCAAAAAGCCAGCGCGCGATCCAGCGCCGGCCCCAGCCGACGGTGCCAAGCCAGGAGGTGCGCCG
>JBBRKD010000561.1:0-1652 GCA_038218255.1 Hyphomicrobiales bacterium
GCATCGAGGCGGGAGGCGTTCGACACGTCCGTGATGAGGCGGCTCAGGCGTTTGATTTCGCCCTGGATTTGGGCGACGAGCTGATCGCGCTGGGCGTCCGTCTTGGCATAGGTGAGGGCTTCGGCGGTCGAGCGGGCGGCCGCGAGAGGGTTTTTAAGTTCGTGGGCGACGTCGGCTGCAAACTTTTCGCTCTGTTCGATGCGCCGGAAGAGCGCCGCCGTCATGGCACGGAAGGCGACGGCCATCTGCCCGACCTCGTCCTTGCGGCCCGCTTCGTTGGGCAGCTCGGTGCGCGCTTCAATGTTACGGCTGACGTGCTCGGCGGCTTCCGATAGCCGGCGCATCGGTTCGGCCACGGTGCGGGCGAGCAACCACGACGAAAGGATTGTGGCTGCGAGCGCAATGGCTGCCAGCGTCCAGATGACGGAGCGCTCCTCGTTTAAGATGTCACTGATCTCACCGGGGCGCGTTGACAGGAACAAGACGCCTTGCACGGTCTTGCTTTTCGCCCGCCGAATAGGTTCGGCGATGGCGACAATCTGCTCGCCGCGCTTATCAAGCAGTAGGACGGCTGCAGACTTGCCCTCAAGCGCAGTGCGCACCTCGGGGTACGCGTTGCCGTTCGCACTGCCGATCTCACGATAGACGGGCAACTCGTTGTCGATCATCCATTGGGTGATCTGCGTCCACAGATTGCGGGTCCGGGGACTGTCGGACGATGTCGTCGTGTCGGGGCGGGCGACATGCCCCCGGCTCTTCTGGAGAAGCGTTGCCGTATCGACCACGAGGTTGCCAGACCGATCATAAATGCGGGCCCGTGCGTCGGTGGGCTTGATGATGCGGTTCAAAATTGGGGTAACGCGTTCGGGGCTCAACGAGAATTCGAGCGCTGAGAAGGCGTCATCGCGGAAGGGAACGCGGGGTTCGAGGGTCGCGTCTTTGTCGCCAGCGCCGGTGAAGATGTCGGTGCGGGCATTCTCGCCAATCGCGGTTGCGATGATCTGGCCCTGCTTCTGCAGGGACTGGCGCTTGGCTTCGAGCAGCCAATTGTGGGTCACGCTGAGATAGAGAACGCCGCTCAGAACGATGACAAGGCTTAACAGGTTCGAGATGAGGATGCGGCGCAGCAGGGAGCCCGAGATGTAGCGGGCCGGTGCGGTGCGCCCAAGCCAAGCCAACACCGGGGCGAGAGTGTCGCGCGTGCGGGTCAACGCTTGGTGACCAACAGCCGTGGCGCCCTCGATAACACGCTGGAACATGCCCAGGCGGCCACGCTCGACACGCGTCAGATCGGGCAGACTTCGATCGGTTTCGAGCGCCATCTATGGTCCTGTCGCCGCCGACATGTTCTCACGGCCAGTGCGAGAACGGGCTGTTATTGCTTCAGCGCTGAACGAGCGTTGAAGACCCCTCAGGTCTCGCGCGGCACGAACTCCATCGGCCTGCGTCAGGCTTCCTTGAAGCGATAGCCGACGCCGTACAGCGTCTCGATGACGTCAAAATCGTCGTCGGCCTGTTTGAACTTCTTGCGCAGGCGCTTGATGTGGCTGTCGATCGTGCGGTCGTCGACGTAGACCTGATCGTCGTAGGCAGCATCCATCAGCGCATCGCGCGTCTTCACAACGCCGGGGCGGGCGGCGAGTGCTTGCAGA
>JBBRKD010000562.1:0-1650 GCA_038218255.1 Hyphomicrobiales bacterium
TCTACGAAGGCAAGCCGGTCGGAACGCCAGACGCTGGTGCCTTCTGGCGCGTGATCTCGCAGTACAAAGTTGCAGCTCTGTTCACCGCACCGACCGCCATCCGCGCCATCCGCAAGGAAGACCCGGATGCGGCCTTGATGGCCAAGTATGATCTCACGAGCCTGCGCACGCTGTTTCTTGCCGGGGAACGTGCCGATCCAGAGACGATCAAATGGGCAGCCGAAAAGCTCGCGCGCCCCGTGATCGACAACTGGTGGCAGACCGAAACTGGCTGGCCGATTGCTGGCAATCCAATCGGGATCGAACCGTTGCCGGTCAAGATCGGCTCGCCGACGCTGCCGATGCCGGGCTTCGAACTCCACGTCTTGAACGAGCGCGGCGAACCCATCGGCCCGGGCAAGCCCGGCACGCTTGCGATCAAGTTGCCGCTGCCGCCGGGCTGCGCGCCCACCATTTGGGGCGACGATGCGCGTTTCCACAAAAGCTATCTCGCCCAATTCCCCGGCTATTATTCGACGTCGGATGCTGGCTACCGCGACGCCGACGGCTACGTCTGGGTCATGGCCCGCACCGACGATGTGATCAACGTCGCGGGCCATCGCCTCTCAACTGGCCAGATGGAGGAAGTGCTCGCAAAGCAGCCCGACGTTGCCGAATGCGCCGTGGTGGGCGTTGCCGACGAGCTGAAGGGCCAGTTGCCGATGGGCTTCATCGTGCTGAAAAAGGGCGTCACCCGTCCGCACGCCGAGATCGAGGCAGACGCGATCAAGCTCGTTCGCTCCGAGATCGGTCCAGTTGCCGCGTTCAAGTCGGTGCTCGTCGTCGACCGGCTTCCGAAAACGCGCTCTGGCAAAACCCTTCGCGGCACGCTCCGTCAAATCGCCGACGGCGTCGATTACAAAATTCCTGCCACCATCGATGACCCCGCCATCCTGACCGAAATCGCCGCCCGCGTCGCCGAGAGGGCGAAGGGGTAACCCGTTCGTCCTTTTGGCCCTGCGTCGCCCCAACCTTTTGGTTGCGCGAAAACGCGGGGGCGGGTTGCACGAACGAGCGTGGATTGCGACTGTTGCGCTCCCGGCAAGACCCGCAGCCCGTGCGGTCCTGCCTCATTTAGGAGCACGCATGTCGCTGGATCCCCAGTCCGTCAATAAGATACCCCTCTGGTCGTGGGCCGCGCCTGCTGCGGCCTGTGTCCTGCTCGCGAGCAAATTCGCAGCCCTGCTGCCTGCCACCGCACCGGTCCTGCTTGTTGCCGCCGCGCTGCTCGGGGCCTGCGTGTTCGCTTCCGTCCACCACGCCGAGATCATAGCACTGCGCGTCGGCGAGCCGTTCGGCTCGATCATCCTTGCCGTTGCCGTCACCGTCATCGAAGTCGCGCTCATCGTGTCGATCATGTTCTCGGCGAAGGACGGCGCGGATGTGCTCGCCCGCGACACGGTCTTTGCGACCGTCATGTTGGTCCTCAACGGGATCGTGGGCCTATGCTTGCTGCTCGGCGGCGCGCGCCACCACGAGCAAACATTCCAAACCGATGCCGCGTCCGCTGCTCTCAGCGTCATCGGGACGCTTGCCGTCCTAACTCTCGTCCTTCCCAACTAGACGCTGGCCACAACCGGCCCAACCTTCTCGACCTCACAGCTCCTGTTT
>JBBRKD010000563.1:0-1641 GCA_038218255.1 Hyphomicrobiales bacterium
CCACCAGGCTGACGTGACCGCCCTTCAGGGTGACTTGTTCCTTGTCGGTGCTGCCGATCATATCGATCAACGGCGCCGACGCAGCGGTCGGCACGATATGATCGTGCTCTGCGGTCACGTGCAGAAACGGCACGGTGATGTGCGTCAGATCGACAGGGCGCCCTGCCACATCCATCGTTCCGTTCATCAATGCGTTGTTCCACATGAGTTTCTTGGTCGTGTCGCGGAAGTAGGCGCCTGCCAGCGGCAGGATGTCCGAACCCCAGCGATCGATCATGCGGTGCGCCTTGACGAACTCGTCGTCCCACATCCGATCCAGCAGCCGGATGTTGCCAGCGACCCGGCCGGCCGGACGCAAAGAATCGAACGCGGTGTAAAGCATCTGCGCCGGACAATTGCCCAGCGTATCGACCAGCCGATCGACATCGAAATAGCGCTGGTCCGACCAGCTTGCGAACAACGGCATCTCGGTGAAATCGACGGGCGTGGTCAGCGTGACCAGATTTTTGAGGCCTGCTTCGGGATGGAGCGCGGCCCACAGCAGCGACAGCACGCCGCCGAAGCAATAACCGATCAGGCTGACATCGGGCTCGCCCGTCGCCTGCTTCACCCGCGCGATGCACGCCGGCAGGAAATCCAGCACGTAGCTCGCCAGATCAAGGCTCTTTTCATCGGGGCGCGGCGGCTCCCAGTCGAGCATGAATACATCGTACCCACGCTGCAGCAAGTACTCGACCAGGCTTTGCCCGGGGGTCAGGTCGAAAATATAGCCACGGTTGGTGGTTGCCATCACCAGTAGCACCGGCACGCGGTAAATCTCGGCTGCCAGCGGGCGATAATGATAAAGCCGCATGGTTCCGCGCTCGATCACCACGTCCTTCTCGCTGGCCCCCATCACCGGGGCGGGCGAGTTGAAATAGCCCAGGCCCTTAATGTTGCGCTGGAGCGCGCGCTCGAACTCGCGCCTGCTGCGATCGAGCAAGCCAACATCTTCGCTCATACGGTATCTTCGCTCATGTGGCATCTGCGCTCATGCGCGCGGCTCGGTTTTGCGCGTGCGCGGCTCGGTTTTGCGCGTGCGCGGCGGGGGTTTGCGCGTGCGCGGCGGGCTGGGCGGCGAAATCGTTGGAGCCGCGCCATAGCCTTGCGCCTCAATCCGGGCCAGGCTTGCCTCGATCGCACCGAGCCGCGCGGACAAAGCCTCGATATCGGTGCGGCTCGGCAGGTTTGCCGCCGCAAGCGCCTTGCCCAGCGCGTCCTGGGTCACCTTCTGCATCTGCAAGTAACCCGACGACATCTGTTGCATCGCGCGCGTGGTTTCGGGTCGCTGAAGAAATTCGGCGCCAAACTCGTTGGCCAGCTTTTCCCACTGATCGACCGCGCCACGCATCATGGCGAGAGGGTCCACAATTGGCGTCTTGCTCACAAGCGCCCGCCAACCGATTGATGCCTCATTGCGCAGCCTCTCCAAAACCGGTCAGCGACTCAGGCGCGGTCCGAAACTTCTCCCCCAAGAAGACGGAGTTCGCGATTGCACGTCAAGCCCGGATGACGTGCGCGTGTGCCAAAGTTGTCCGACATGCGTCACCCGGGCCAAAATCCTGTGGTTGGCGATCCGGTCGCTTCTGGGAGCGTTGCCGT
>JBBRKD010000564.1:0-1640 GCA_038218255.1 Hyphomicrobiales bacterium
GCCGCGGTCGAACTGCATGCCTTCAACGACGTCGAGTTCGGTCTCGGCGGTCTTGGCTTCCTCGACGGTGATGACGCCTTCATTGCCGACTTTTTTCATGGCGTTGGCGATCATCTCGCCGATCGACTTCTCGCCGTTCGATGAGATGGTTCCGACCTGGGCGATTTCCGCCGAGCCGGTGATCTTGGCGGCCTTCTTCTTGAGATTGGCGACGACTTCGATCACCGCGAGATCGATGCCGCGCTTGAGATCCATCGGGTTCATGCCGGCCGCAACCAGTTTGACGCCTTCGTTGACGATCGCCTGTGCCAGCAAGGTCGCCGTGGTGGTGCCGTCGCCGGCACTGTCATTGGTCTTGGAGGCCACGGCGCGAACCATCTGGGCGCCCATGTTTTCGAACTTGTCCTCGAGTTCGATTTCCTTGGCGACGGTCACGCCGTCCTTGGTAATGCGCGGCGATCCATAGGATTTGTCGATGACGACATTACGGCCCTTGGGACCGAGCGTCACCTTGACCGCATTGGCCAGAATATTGACGCCGCGAACCATCTTGTCGCGCGCTTCGGTAGAGAATTTTACGTCTTTAGCAGCCATTTTAGGCGCTCCTTGCAATTGCGGATCGAACAGCGTGAGGCGACAGCCTTACGCCTCGATCACGCCCATGACGTCGGATTCTTTCATGATCAGCAGCTCTTCGCCGTCGACCTTGACTTCGGTGCCCGTCCATTTGCCGAACAGGATGCGATCGCCGGCCTTTACATCGGGGGTGACGATCTTGCCGTTGTCGTCGCGGGCCCCGGGGCCGACGGCCACGATCATGCCCTCGGACGGCTTTTCCTTGGCATTATCGGGGATGATGATGCCGCCTTTGGTTTTCTCTTCGCCATCAAGGCGCCGGACGACCACGCGGTCGTGCAGGGGACGAAAGCTCATGTTTTGCTCCTTCAGAACGAGTGTCGAACGCGACACGCGCACGTCTTAGCACTCAATGATCCAGAGTGCTAACAATCATATTGCTGCCGCAATCGGGGGCCGCGGCCGATTGCGGCGGCAAGCATTTGAAACCAGGAGCGTGGCGCCGGCGGCAGCTTCACCCGCGGACTTTTACACCCAGGGTTCGGCGGCGTCGGGCAGGTTTGGCATCACCTCAGGCTCGGCCGTAGCCTTGCGGAGCTGGAAGCCGCCGCCATCTGGATCGCCCAGCTCAATCGGTACGCCGTGCCCGTCAACGGCGAGCAGACCGACGATCGCGGCTGGTGCAGCACCCAGATAGGCTTCAGCCCGCTCCAGCACCGAAATGAGTTTGCCTCGCAGCGATGCGGCGGTGAGGTCAACGGTTAGTCCTTTCACCGACTCGTAGTCATCGGTCGAAATCGACAGGCCACGCCGGCGTATTTCGTCGATGGTTCTGACCGGCTAAAAATTGGGCGGCTTTCCCGCGGCGGCCATGACCACGGCCCCCAGCGGACAGAATTTCTCGTCGATGGCAATCAGATCGACAAAATCTCTCGCCCTGGTTCTGGTCGATGCCGCGAGAACCTTGTTCACGGCCAGATCGGCTCGATCGAGCCTTGCACCCCACTCCTCGTCACGGACCAGAGGGAAAAACCTTGTTCTGGTTTCGCTCATCCACTGGATAA
>JBBRKD010000565.1:0-1630 GCA_038218255.1 Hyphomicrobiales bacterium
AGATCACTCCAGGCTGACCGGGAACGCCGCCAACGATATGCAAAGGGGCCCGATCGGGCCCCTTTGCATATCGTCATGCCGCGCCATCAATGGCCTGCTTTTACTCCGCCACGCTGGCCTGGAATCCGACCGCCGTTGACACTGCTTCGTGTTTTTGTTCCTCAGCTGCGCGGGAGCCGGGCGGTTCAGCGTCGATGGCCGCGAGGCTGCCGATGCCGGTCCTGGCGCGGATCGCCGCGCTCTGCAGGATCGAGGAGGAAGTTCGCGGACAACCACCTGATATTCGCAAGCAACGGCGACAGAAAAGTACCAGGCCAATGGTCGATGAGTTACGCTCGGCTATCGACGATGCCTTGCGCCGTCTGTCGCCCAAATCGGCAATGGCGAAGGCGCTCGCCTATGGTCGCAAGCGCTGGATTGCGCTCACGCGCTTCGTGGACGACGGCTTGGCTGAGATTGACAATAACATTGCCGAACGCGCGATGCGCACCGTGGCGATCGGCCGGAAGAATTGGTTATTCGCGGGATCGGAGGTAGGAGGCGAGCGCGCCGCAGCCATCTACTCGGTCATCGAGACGGCAAAGCTCAACGGCATCGAGCCGCAAGCTTACATCGCTTGGCTGCGGGCGTGCCTGATCCTGCTGGCCCGACATCGCAAATCCTGTGATCCGGTTTAGGCTCGAAGGCTGGATCGTGACGTTGAAGTGATGGACTGATCGGCACACCCTACGCACCGTGGTGCATGTATAAGATGGAATTCCGGGGACAGTATACTTAATTAACTTGGGTGCCTAACCCGCTATCCCATGCGCCATGGCCCGCCTCTCCCGCATCGTCATCCCCGACGTTCCGCACCACGTAACCCAGCGCGGCAACCAGCGTCTGCCGGTGTTCTTCTCCGACGACGACCGGCGCGAGTACCTTCAGCTTGTCGCCGCGATAGGCCTCGTCGCGATACCGTTTTAGCTAACATCAGGTGGCCGGCGAAACATCCGGCGGCTGTTGACAAATTCGTGTGCGGGCTTGTGCTCCATGATCATGATGGACTGCGGCCGGCCATTGACAAAATCTCCGCCATCCCGGTTTTGGTGATCTGGCCAGCCCGAGCTTGCGAGTGGATGTACCGGTCAATCTTGCGTGGGGTGGCTTTGGCGTTTCGCAAGGCAACGTAACGCCATGGATGCCATGGCAATGTCGACCTGCAGTGTAGAGCATCGCGTTACCAGTTCGCACTAGTTGCTGCGGGTCGCTGAGCGCTCCATTCGGCATAGAAAGGCTCAAGCTCCGGCGGCAAGACCGCCTCAAACGCAGCGTCGAGGGGATAGTGCGGCATAGCGCGCGCGATCATATCGAGCAGTGCAAGGCCCTGTTTGTGATCTTTGGGTCGCTTCAGGGGATTCCGCTTCGCCTGCGCAGCCATCCACAGCTTGTGCAGAGCGAACCATCGCGGGTCAGGGGCAACGATCCGGGCAGGTGAGCCATCTCGGCACCCGACGACCTGATCAACGGGCCGACCAAGCAGAAGCCACTCCTGTTCGGGAAGCGGGACCGGACGAGGACGATCTGTTTGACCCAGCGTGCCGATGCGTGAGGGCGCGACAACAAGTTCGACTTCATAGGCTTTGGCATT
>JBBRKD010000566.1:0-1628 GCA_038218255.1 Hyphomicrobiales bacterium
AGGGCGGACTTCGCGCGGGATTATCGCCGAAACACGTTTCTGCTGGCTCTCGACTTTGGGCGGGCCAGCGATCTCAGCGCCGCATTTTGGGCAAAACACAAAGTCCGGCGGACACGTGTATCCACAGCGAGGGCACGCAGACGGCTGCTTGGCTCCGCATTTTGGGCAAAACGCGAATCCTCGGTCAATTTCGCAACCGCAAGTTATGCAGTCCATTGACGACGATCCTGCAGCGCAAGACGGAGAGCGCGCAATCGGACGCTCCCGCCTCGGTCTATGCTGCCGTCGGCGCGCGGCGGAGGTCAACCGCTGAATATCGGCCACAGCCCGTCAGTTCCAATCGTCGAAGGCACCCCGCCGGTTACAGCGGTGCGGATGCCGGCAGGTCCGGGCCTCGTCTGACTAGATGGATCATGCAGCGCACGGGAAGGGGCGGTCGGGCGCAGCGGAGAAACCGCCGCCATGATGGTCCAATGTCACGCCGACGATGGCGATCCGCACTGCAGGCGTTCGCAGGCAGCTTCACCGTACGCTTGCAACAACGTGCGCCAAACAAACATTAAGTTCTTGATTTTGTTGGCGCGCCCAAGGGGAATCGAACCCCTGTTTTCGCCGTGAAAGAGGGGTAACGGGCCATTTAGCGGCCTTGCACGAACGCATGCGAACGCCCCTGCCCGCTCGTGCTCCTCTAGAAGCCGACCTTGACTGTCCGCCGCCGTTCGCCCACATCTTTGCCGTACGTTTGGCCGTACGTTTTCTAAGAGGCTGTGGCTTGGCCCGAACCGTCCGAAACCCAAAGCTCGATACGCGATCCGCGCGGCTGGCCCTGAAGCAGGGACGGGAGCCCTATTGGGGCTATATCTCCCGCAACTGCCATGTCGGATATCGCTGCGGGGCGAAGGGCGGGACCTGGATCGCCCGCATGCGCGGGGATGACGGCAAGCGCAGCTATCAGGCTCTTGGTGCAGCCGACGACGTCCGAGATGCCGACGGCCTGACGGTGTTCTCATTCAGCCAGGCTCAAGAGAAGGCTCGCACTTTCTTCGGAGAGAAGGCTCGCGAGCTGGCCGGCCACCCTGCCCCGGACGCCGGCCCATATACGGTCGCGGCGGCATTGGCCGACTACTTCACGGAGCGCGAGCGCAAGGGCTCCAAAGGCGTGCGCGCCGATCGTTACGCCGCCGATGCTCGAATCGTGCCAGCGCTCGGCGAGGTCGACATCGCCAAGCTGACCACCAAAGCGATCCGCAGCTGGCTGCTCGCCATCGAGAAAGCGCCCAAGATGGTCCGCACCGGCAGGCAGGCCAAGACGCGCAATACGGTCGCGATTGACGCCAGCGATCCCGATGCGGCGCGGGCACGGAAGGCGACCGCCAATCGGGTGCTCACGGTGCTCAAGGCGGCGCTCAACTATGCGTTCGGCGAGGGCAAGGTCACGTCAGACGAGCCCTGGCGAAAGGTGAAACCATACCGCGAGGCTGACTCGCCAGTGATCCATTTTCTCAGTTCGGCTGAATGCGTGCGCCTCGTCAACGCCTGCCAGCGCTCGTTTCGCGACCTGGTGCGCGGTGCGCTCGTCACAGGCTGCCGGTATGGCGAGCTGACGCGCATGACGGTTGCCGACTTCA
>JBBRKD010000567.1:0-1619 GCA_038218255.1 Hyphomicrobiales bacterium
GCCCCGTCTTCGGCAAGACCTTCGACGACACCTCGGCGTTCTCAGCCAGATGTCGGCCGACGAACAGGTAGTCGGCTAACTTGGTGAGCGGGTTATCGACCTGGAAATACGAGATCGTGCGGATGCCGCGCTGCTCGAACCTCTCGAAGAGGCCGCTGTCGGCGAGACCCGTGATCGTGCCGCCGTGGCCATTGGGGCTGAGGCACAGGTGGCCCGGTGCCTCCACGAGCAGCCGTCCTGTGGCGAGGTCGAGCGCCGGCATCGTGCCCTGGCAGAAGAACCATACGTCCTTTTCGGGTAAGCCAAAGTTCCGCTGCTCAACAAAAAACTGCCGGGTCGCTGCATCGGTCGCGGGACTGGTCATGATGAGCAGCGGAATGGCGGAGCCGAATCGGCGTTGCAGGGCGAGTACTTTCTCCGCGTGAATCTGGAACAAAGGCTTCTTCGATAGGGGGCCAATCGAAAACATCCCTTTCGGATGATCGAAGCCGAGCCGTGTCCCCTGGCCGCCGGCGACAATCAGAAAGGCGACCTCTCCCTTGCGAAACGCTTCGACCCCCCGCGCCTCAAACGCCGAACGCTGCGCCACGTCGAAGCTCGGCATCGGCAATGGCTTCACGCGGTCGCGCGCCGGCAATTCATCCTTGTGTTCGCGCTTTTCATAGAGCGCCGCCAGCTCAACAAGATCGATAGCCTCCAGCTCGCGCTGCAATTGCGATCTCTCCGGCCCGGCAAGACGATCCAGCTCGGCGATCAGATGATCCTGTCGATGTTGCTGCAATCGTTGTTTCAGATTGTCGATGGTCATGTTCGCGACTCCCTCTTGTTAGCCGTACGCGCAAGCGACGGTATTGCCGATCCCATCTGCCCGTCGCGGGCGCGTCCGGCTAACAAGTCATCAATGATTCAAAATGGAAACGCCAGTCCGTCATACGCTAGCTCGACATTGGGCGGCAACAGTTTGCTGGTCGCCTCATGGTCAAGATCGTGCGACATGTGCGTCAAGTACGCCTTGGCCGGCTGCAAGCGGTCGATCACGTCGAGTGCCTCATCCAGGCAAAAATGGGCGGGGTGAGGCTTCAACCGAAGCGCATCCAAGATCAAGGTATCGACGCCTTCGAGTCGTTTCATGCTTTCACGCGGAATTTTGCTAACATCGGTGCAATACGCCAAATCACCTATACGAAAGCCAAACACGCTGAAATGGGCATGCTCCAGCGGAATCGGCGTAATGCGTTCCTCCAACACGGTGAACGGCTCCTCCGTGATATTGCGGAACGTCAGCTTCGGCAGGTAGCCCATCGGCATCGCCGCGGCGTCCGGGCTGAACGCGTAGGAGAACGCTTGCCGCAATTTGCGTTCCACTTCCGTCGTGCAATAGAGCGGCACCGGCTCGCCTAGATATTTCGGGATGGGCCGCAGGTCGTCGAGGCCGTACATGTGGTCGGCATGCGCGTGCGTGAACAGGACGGCGTGTAGAATATTGACCTTTGCGCGCAGGAGCTGCAGGCGCAATTCGGGCGGCGTGTCGATCAGGATATTACCCTGCGGCGTGCGGATGAGGACGGCACAGCGATAACGCTGGTTACGCGGATCGGGCGAGGTACACACCGGGCACT
>JBBRKD010000568.1:0-1614 GCA_038218255.1 Hyphomicrobiales bacterium
CCTGTCGCCAAGCGCAACAGGTTCAGGGTGCGTGGTGAACTGGAGATCGTTGGCGTCTTGTTCACATCGAGCAGAACCGCCTCGTCATCGACCATCACGTAGTCGAACTAGCCGAAGTCGAACCCCAGCGCGCGACGCGCCTCGCGCAGACTGACGTGCACGTCGTACAGATACTCGTGTCGGTGGCTGTTGCTGGCCTTCACGACCGCATGGCGGCTGAACAGCTTCACCGAATATTCCTCTTCGCCAAAGAACAGCCAGCAGCGAAGCACGTAATCCTCACCGTCTCGCTCCGGCACGAATCGCTCGACGATCAAATCGGGCCGACCCCAGACCCAGCGCGGCACCTGCGAGATGTCATCAAGCACCGGGTATTGATTTTTCGGCAGGCACCCCGCCCAGCACCATGGGACGACCTTGCCCAGTCGACGTCGCAGATGAGTTATGCCCCAGCCCCGCAAGGCTCGGAGCTCGTTGACGCCGAAGGCATTGAGGTTGCTCTTCACGATGACGGGCCCGGCGTGGAGTGCGCCTCTCAACAGATGCTGGCGGGTGATGCGCGTTTTCGAGATGTCTAGGACACGACCGTTGAGCACAGGCCGACCGCCGGGGTTGTGCGGCACGCGGTGCGACGGAACGATGGTCAGATCGACATGCATGATCGCCAGATCGGCATCGACGCGGCTCGCCGCACCGATCGACACGGTGTGGCCAACCTCCTGCCATATCTCCGTCAGCCTGAAGAGCAGGTAATACGGCATGAGCTGGCTGCCTTCGCCAGTGATGATCTGTATCCGCATCCGTCGGCTTTCAGGCGTGGATGTGCGCCAGGAGGCGGGCGATCAGTTCCCGAGCGCCGCGACGCCTGCCTTGGCAATCTGCGCGTCTTCGGCGCTCTTGACACCACTGACACCGACCGCACCGAGGCAATGACCGTCGGCCATCAAGGGCACGCCGCCCTCCAGCAATGCGTCGAGCGTTGGTACGCTGAGGAACGAGACCCGGCCTTCGTTGATCATGTCCTCATACAACCGACTCTCGCGTCGGCCGAGCGCGGCCGTGCGGGCCTTTCCCGGAGCGATGTGCGCCGAGATGGGCGATGCGCCATCGAGGCGCTGGAACCAAAGCAGGTGCCCGCCGTCATCGACGATGGCAATCGACACCGTCCAGTCGTTCGCCAACGCCTCCTGCTCGGCCGCGGCTGCAACCCGTTTTACGTCGCTCAAGGTCAATGAGGGTTTGGAGATCATGTTGTGCCGTCAGTAAGTGTCGAAGCCTGCACTGTAAGGCGCCGAATCACAGCCGGGCACGGCGGCTTGTCCCTCTCAAGGCGAAGGGCCAACAGGGGTTTGACGGTGGAGCGCGGAACTAGAATCATCGGTAGAGGTCGTATCTACGCAGTTTCATTTTTCGGAGGTTCCATGAGTCAAATCTTGTACAACGGCTACGCCCCATCCACCACGTCGGTCGAACAGCGCAACCGCGTGCTGCGCAACACGTACTGGCTGCTGGCGCTGTCGATGGTGCCCACCGTGCTGGGCGCCTGGATTGGCGTCGCTACGGGCATCTCGCGTGCAATGTCCCCGGGTATCAGCCTGATCGTCTTCATGGCTG
>JBBRKD010000569.1:0-1612 GCA_038218255.1 Hyphomicrobiales bacterium
TTGTGCCGCTTGCCTTGTCGATCATCAATCGTTCGATCCTGCCGATTTTCTCGCCGTTATGCCGCCGTACCAGGGTGCCTTGAATTCGGTCGCTCGCAATTAGCGGATGATTGGACACTTGCTGAATTGCAGTCATGGCTACCTCCATTGGCGATAAGCCGTGGAGGTTTAACGCAGCGGATTACCTAGAGTTCCCCGAGGACGCGGTGACGGGAAAAGCCGACCACCGGCACAATCCCACCGATGTCCTCTGTGGATGGCTCCCGCGTTGCAAGGGCTAAATTGACGCAGTGGCGTTGGTCGGGTGCAGTCTTCTGTCCGGCCTGTTGATGCAGTCGGTTGAGACTGCTGGCCCTGATGGAGTCCGCGAACAAGGTCCCATTCTGTTGTGCAGGCTATGACGCCTTGGACATCGATTGGGTTGTCCCTGTTCCCGGTCTGACCGGTCTGCCATCACATCGCATCGCGCTCGCAACCTCGTGAAGCTGATCTCCTCTTCAGCTAAACCGTGTATCGTTGTTTATGCGGCCAGTTTCGGCCGGTGACCGGCACGATATGTCTCGCCGCGTGCCATGATCGCCCAGATGATCCGCGCGGTCTTGTTCGCCATCGCGACGGTGGCTACCCTTGTGGGCTTTCGCGCCAGCAGATCCGCCAAGCGTGGATCGATCTTACCGGGATTGTATTTTGCACGACGAACAAGTGACGTCATCCCGACAATGAGAAGCTTGCGCAGGTATTTGTCGCCCATCTTGCTGATACGACCGAGCCGCTCTTTGCCGCCGCTCGACTTCTGAAGTGGCGTCAAGCCCAGCCAGGCGGCGAACTGCCGCCCCGAGCGGAACTGATGCGGATCGGTGACCGATGCGGCAAGTGCCGTCGCACCGACCGGCCCGATGCCGGGGATAGTCATAAGACGACGTGCAACATCGTTGCCACGTAAACAAACGGCCAGATCGCGGTCGATCTCGCGGAGCCGGACGTGGATGTCGAGCGCCTGCTGTGACAGCGTAGTGACGATCTTGGCAGCTTCAATCGGTACCTCAGGAGCTTTGCCATCGACGATCTGCCGCGCCATCAGTAGCGCCCGCTCCAGCCCCTTGGGGATGTCGACGCCAAATTCGGCCAGTACACCGCGGATCATGTTGATCAGCTGCGTGCGCTGCTTGACCAGCAGATCGCGGCTCCGGTGCATCGACAGCGCCGCCTGTTGCTCGGGCGACTTCACGGGCACGACCCGCATCGTAGGTCGTGTTACCGCCTCGCAAACCGCCTCAGCATCGGCAGCGTCGGTCTTCCCGCGCTTCACATACGGTTTTACGTAAGCCGGTGGCATAAGGCGCACCTCATGGCCGAGCTTGATCAGCTCGCGTGCCCAATAATGCGACGTGCCACACGCCTCGATGCCGACCAGGCAAGGAGGCAACTTGGCGAAAAATGGCAGCATCTGCGCCCGCCGAAGCGACTTGCGAACCACAGGCTGGCCGACCGCATCAACGCCGTGGACCTGAAAAACGCTCTTGGCCAAGTCGAGTCCGATCGTGGTAATCTGCATAGCGGATGGCTCCCATTTTGCTCGTGAACGCCTGATGGCCTTCACACTTTGGCACCC
>JBBRKD010000570.1:0-1605 GCA_038218255.1 Hyphomicrobiales bacterium
GCGGCTCGGTGGCAAAGTAGAGCGCGCGCAGCAGGGAGCCCTTCCAGCCGGTCCAGACGCCCGGACCAACGGCGCGGATGTCGCAGGCGGTAAAGATCATCAGCAGCGCCAGCCGCTGCGGGGACTGCACCACATCGGCGAAGGCCTTGGCGGTCTCGGGATCCTGGATATCGCGCGACTGGGCGATCTCGCTCATCATCAAATGATACTGGATGAGCCAGGAAACGGTGTCGGTCTCGGCGGGGGAAAGTCCGATGCGGGGGCAGAATTTCCGGGCGATACGGGCCCCCGCGAGGGAGTGGTCCTCGGGCCGGCCCTTGGCGATGTCGTGCAGGAACAGCGCCACATAGAGCAGCCGCACATCGTTGAGGTGCGGCAGCAATTCGTGGGTCAGCGGCAGTTCTTTCCTGAGGCCGCCATTGGCGATCTCGGCCATCACCCCTACGGCGCGGATGAGGTGCTCATCGACGGTATAGTGGTGATACATGTTGAACTGCATGAGGGCGACGATCTTGCCGAATTCGGGCACGAAGCGCCCCAATACCCCGGATTCGTTCATTGCCCGCAGCACCCGCTCCACTGATTTCGGCGAGGTCAGGATGGTGAGGAAATAGTCATTGGCATCGGCGTCGGCGCGTAGATCGGCGTTGATGAGCCGCAGCGAGCGGGTGATCTCCTTGATGGCGTCGGGATGGAACAGCAGGTCCTGACGCCCGGCGATCAAGAAACATTTGATCAGATTGACCGGATTTTTCGCAAACACATCGGGCTTGGCGATATTGAGGCGGCCGGTATCGATGACGAAGTCGACTTCGCCTTTGAGCGGGACCCGGCCCCGCCGGAACGGCGCCAGCACCCGATTGACCAGATCGGGCGAGCGCCCGTGATTGAACTCCAGCGAAGTGCAGAAGATGCGGGTGAGGTCGCCCACGTCCTTGGCGACAAGGAAATAGCGCTTCATGAACCGCTCGACGCCGAGCATGCCGGCGCGATCGGCAAAGCCCAGCCGCGCGGCCAGTTCGGGCTGGACGTCAAAGGTCAGCTTCTCGTCGGCGCGGCCGGTAAGGAAATGCAGATTGCAGCGAATGGCCCAGAGGAAATCCTCGGCCCGCTGGAACAGCCGGTATTCCTCATGGCTGAGCACGCCCTTTTCCACCAGCTCCTCGCCGGTCTTGACGCGGAAAAAGTACTTGCCGATCCAGAACAGGGTGTTGAGGTCGCGCAGGCCGCCCTTGCCGTCCTTGACGTTGGGCTCGACGACATAGCGCGTATTGCCCATCTGGTTGTGGCGCTCTTCGCGCTCGGCCATCTTGGCGGCGATGAACTCCGGCCCCGTCCGGGGCATGATCTCTTTCTCAAAGCGCGACACCAGGGTGTCGAAGAGGTTCTGATCGCCGGTGAGGAAGCGGGCTTCGAGCGTTGCAGTGCGCACCGTCATGTCGGACCTGGCCATGCGCAGGCACTCATCGATCGAGCGCACGGCGTGGCCGACCTTCTGGCCCAGATCCCAGAGCATATAGAGGACATATTCGGTGACCTGCTCGCCCCAGGGGGTCTGCTTGTAGGGCAGGATGAAGAGCAGATCGATATCGGAGCCGGGGGCCA
>JBBRKD010000571.1:0-1575 GCA_038218255.1 Hyphomicrobiales bacterium
TCCGTGACGACGCCGGCCCCGGCTGCCGCCCCTGTGGGGGGCCAGCCTGCACCAGCGCCCGCCTCGAAAGCACCGACGGCGCCGCCACCGGATCTCAGCCAGACGCGTATTCTGGCGGTCGGCGGAGGAAGCTCGCACGATTTCAAACGCTGGTTTGGCGATGCAGATAAAGCCATCCTCGAACAACTCCATCCAGCGTGGCTCGAATATACTGAAAAGCCGGATATCATCCCATCGGCAGTGGCGAGCATCGATGTGCTCGTGCTCAGCACGAACCAACCGATTTCAAGCGAAGCGCGCAAAGGAATCTTCGATGCCGTCAAAGCCGGCAAGGGCCTTGTGCTCATTCATCCGGCGCTCTGGTACAACTGGGCCAATTTCCCCGAATACAATCGCGAGCTGGTGGGCGGCGGCGCACACGGGCACGACCGTTACGGCGAGTTCGAAGTGGAAGTCGTGAACCGGAAACATCCAGTCACCGCGGGTTTGCCTGAGAAATTCAAGATCAGTGACGAACTTTACAATTTCATACCCGATCTGGAAGGGACACCGATCGAAGTCCTCGCACAGGCGACAAGCCCGCTCAGTGGGAAGACGTTCCCACAGGTCTGGATCGTGAAGCATCCCACCGCGCGGAACGTCTATATCACCCTCGGCCAAGACGGCGCGGCCCATGATCTCCCCGAGTATAAGCTGCTCCTCCAGAACGCCGTCCGATGGGCGGCGGGGAAGTAGGAAGCTGCCTGGCGGGCCTGCGGCGATTGTTCGTCAGCCTTTGCGGCGGATCCTATACGCTGGTTCGCGGCTGGCATGACCGACTGCCACGACTACGATACGTTCTGCAGGGATGACGTATGCAACGTAGTAAGGAAATCCAGGTATGTTGACGCGCCGATATCCACCAGGCCGCGCACGCCACAAGAGCGGATGCCGCGAGGGCGGACGCGACGACGTCGCTGAGAGGCGGCAGCCTTCGGGGACTAACGGCTTGCCAGCGGCAGCTCGGGGGAAGATGGGGGCGGGTCTGGTTTCACGCGGGGGCGCGGAGGGGGACCGTGCCGCCGATCGTGCACCAATACTCGCCCCACGACGGCAAACCGCCATTCTCGTCGTGGACGCCGGTGGGTTTCAATCCGTTCTTTTCCCGCGCCATAGCTCGGTTGTACAAGGCAATGTATTCGTTGTCGGGCACATTGCGGCCCATAACGTTGATTCGTGAGCAGGCTGGCGCAGCCAGAGCGACAATGCCAGCGAGTCTAAAAAGAAGCCACGCGCGAAGGGATTTTTTCACGGTTTGCTTCAGTGAAGTCTGAAGATCGCCGCGCGGCAATGCAAACCACCTGCTGTGTGGCGGCGCGATCAAACCAGGACGGCGCATCGAGGCCCCCCGCGCGGTGTTCGGTTTCACCTGCCCGATCATTTGCACGCCCGCTGAACTGATGGAGACTTGAGCCATGCCTGAAAACGAGATCATTGCCAAAATCCACCGCCACCGTGAAGCCGTAGCGCGCGGGTGCGGCTACGACGTGGCAAAATTGATGGCCTACTATCGCCGCCGCGAGACGGAGCGCGGGG
>JBBRKD010000572.1:0-1566 GCA_038218255.1 Hyphomicrobiales bacterium
TCTGAGTCCTTCGAATAGCTATCGACGGCCAGAATTGGTCGCTTGTCTTCCTTCTCGACCTCGACCTCGACGCCTTCCGCGTTCTTTTCCTTGACCTTCGTTTTGATCACATGCTCGACGCCGAAGCGGGCGCGGAACGTGCCGCCGCCATCCTTGACGGCTGCGTTGGTGTTGTAGAGCAGCGGCGAGCCTGGATGTTTCATCTCGGGCTTGCCCCAACATGGCCAGGGTAGACCGTAGTGGTCGCCGCCCACATCGGGCGCATCGGCCGGAGCCCGAAGCGACACGATGTCGAATTTGCCCTGATTGGCCATATGGGCCTTGATGCGCTCTGGCGACTGGCCGCAATAGCCGGTCGAGAAGCCGCCGCGATTGATCTCGCGGAGAACCGATTCAGCTTCGGGCTCGTCGCCGAATTTGCCCTTCACGAGCTTGATGTTTTTAAACATCTTGTCGCCAAAGCCGAGCCGCTGGGCGAGCTGATAGATGAACCAATAATCGTTGGCTGATTCAAAGATCGGCTCGACGATCTTCTCGCCCCACTGGATGGACCGGTTGGACGCCGTCCGTGAGCCATCGCACTCAAAGCTCGTGGAGATCGGTAGCAGGTAGGTGCCGTCCTTGCGATTGCCGAGCGAAACGAAGTTCGTCGGATGCGGGTCGGCGATGACGAGCAGTTCGAGGGCGGCCAGTCCCTTGATCATCTCGGGCATGCGCGGGATCGTGTTGCCGCCGTGGCCGACGATGACGGCCGCCTTGAGGTTGTCGCGCTGATCGACCTGATCGCGTGGCAAGGTCGTCGCATCGAACCAGCGGGTGGATGGTATGCCCGGCAGGGTGCGATAGTTGATCTTCGCGCCGTCCTTACCTTCCTTCTTGTCGAAGCGGCTGTCGAGCCACTCGAAGTCCACTTCCCACACGCGTGACCAATGCTTCCAGGCATTGTCATCGAGGCCGTAGTAAAGCGGCAGGGTGATCACGTCGAGGCCGAGGTCAGTCGCGCCCTGCACGTTCGTGTGGCCGCGGAAGATGTTGGCACCGGTGCCCGGCGCGCCGACGTTACCTGTTGCGAGAAGCAGAATGCAGTAGGCGCGCACGTTGGCGGTACCAACCGTGTGCTGGGTTGCGCCCATGCACCAGATAAGCGTCGACGGCTTTTCCTTGGCAAACATTTCAGCGACCCGGCGCAACTGCTCGCCCGGCACACCCGACACGTCTTCAACCGTCTTGGGATCCCACTTCTTCACCTCGGCGCGGATCAGATCCATGCCGTAGACGCGCTTGTTGATGAAATCCTTGTCTTCCCAGCCGTTCTCAAAGATGTGCCACAGCATTCCGTAGATCACCGGGATATCGGTGCCCGAGCGCAGGCGCACATACTCGGTCGCGTGCGCCGCCGTGCGCGTCAGTCGCGGATCGATGACGATCACGTTCGCGCGGTTGATTTCCTTGCCCGACAGGACGTGCAAGAGCGACACGGGATGCGCTTCGGCCGGGTTGCCGCCCATGATGATCATGGTCTTGGAATTGCGGATGTCGTTGTAGCTGTTCGTCATCGCGCCATAG
>JBBRKD010000573.1:0-1565 GCA_038218255.1 Hyphomicrobiales bacterium
TGACATAGTCTTCGCGCTTTTTGCCAAACAGCTCAAACAGTTCATCGAACAGGAATGGCGCCGTGATCACCGTCGGTCCCGCATCGTGGCGAAACCCGCCGCGCTCAAAAACCTGTGCCCGGCCGCCAAGGCGTGCGCCTCGCTCAACGAGCGTCACGTCATAACCTTTCGCGCGCAGCCGGATGGCTGCCGCAAGGCCGCCAAAACCAGACCCGATCACCACCGCCCGCTGACCAGGTTTGGATGCGATGCCCTCTTGGAAGGTCGCAGCATTCGTCGGAATATTCATGAAAGAGATCTCATCTTCGGGAGAGCGCAGCGGGTGCGCGTGGGCGGGGTGAAAGCACGTTCGCGCGCTCGACGTGATCAGATACGGACGCTGCCGCCATCGGTTCGCCGATGAGGCGGGCTGAGCGCAGGTCGGCAAGGTTTGCGCTGCCCGTGCAGAAACAGGCAATCCTCAATTGCGCAATGACAACGTCAAGATGCGCCACGAGCGCGTCTGTACTTTGCAGGGCAGGCGCGAGCAATCCGGCGGCAAAGCCGCCCACATCGGCACCGAGCCGGATCGAACGGGCAACATCGAGCCCCGTTTTCATACCGCCCGATGCGATCACGGTTGCTGCAGGACACGCAGCTCTCACCTCGCGGATGGCGGTGGCCGTTGGAATGCCCCAATCGCGGAATGCGGTCGCAATGTCGCGGTCGCGCTTCGTAGCGGCGCGGGCAGCTTCCACGGCCGCCCAACTGGTTCCGCCCGAACCTGCAACATCGAGGATGGTGACGCCACACAACGTGAGCCGCCGCGCGAGGGACGCTGACAGACCGCACCCAACTTCCTTGACGATGACCGGAACCCCGACGCAGCCGACAACCCGTTCAATGGCCGCCAGGACACCGGTCCAGTCCCGGTCTCCGCCCGCCTGAACCGCCTCTTGCAACGGGTTCAGATGGATGATCAGCGCGTCGGCCTCGATCATGTCGACGGCCGCGCGTGCGAAATCACACCCGTCAAGGCCGCGGATCTGTGCGGCCCCAAGATTGGCGAGCAACGGGACACCGCGCGCGCTGCCCCTGAGCGCGCGCGTAAATCCCCCGCGTGGCCCGCCTTCCAGCGCAATGCGCTGCGACCCGACGGCGAGTGCGATGCCAAGGTGAGAGGCCGCATCCGCCAGCCGCTGGTTGATGGCGTCGGCCTGCTCTGGGCCTCCGGTCATCGAGCTGATCAACAGGGGCGCGCTGAGCCGGCAGTTGAGGAACGGCGTCGAGAGGTCGATTGCGTCAAGGTTCAGTTCGGGGGCTGCGACGTGCTCAAAACGCACCAGATCGAGCCCCGTACCGTGGGCGCGCGCCTGCACATCTCCGTTGAGGACGATGTCGAGATGCTCGGATTTTCGCGCGCCAATATCGGCCATCTGCGCTCCAGCGCGCTGTGTTGGGAGGTGGGAGTTGTAACCTGAAAGTCGAGTGAGCCGCGCTGCAGACACCGACCGTTGTGATAACGTCGTCGGCGTCCAGGCGGTTTTTCTCACCGTAGCATAGCCAAATTTCCTTCGCTCGATCCA
>JBBRKD010000574.1:0-1559 GCA_038218255.1 Hyphomicrobiales bacterium
ACACCACCGCTGGCATGGCGGTCAGGTCGAGCGCGGCGTCGCCGCCGGTCATGTTGACCGCTGCGCGCGTGCCGGCCGCCGCGGCGACATAGACGAATTGCGGCTGGTCGGTGCAGTCGCCAGCGGCGTAAATATGCGGAATGCTTGTGCGCATGGCCTTGTCTACGACGATGGCGCCTTGCGCGTTGACCGCGACGCCTGCCGCCTCCAGCGCCAGGCCGCGGGTATTGTGCGCTCGACCGGTGGCGACTAGCAGCTTGTCGGCGCGCAGCTCACCTTGGCCGGTGGTGAGTATGAATTCACCGTTCAAGTGGGCGACCTCGCTGGCTTGAGTATGTTCCAGCACCTCGATATCCTCGGCGCGGAACGCTGCTGTGACAGCTTCCCCGATGGCTGGGTCTTCCCGAAAAAAAAGCGTGTTGCGCGCCAGGATCGTCACCTTGCTGCCCAGCCGGGCGAACGCCTGTGCCAGCTCCAAGGCCACCACCGAAGATCCGATGACCGCCAGCCGGGGCGGAATCGAAGCACTCACCAGCGCTTCGGTTGAAGTCCAATACGGTGTCTCTTTGAGGCCAATGATCGGCGGCACGGCCGGGCTGGCTCCAGTGGCGATCAGGCAACGGTCGAACGCTATCGTGTGTTCGCCGCCATCGTTCAGACTGACCATCAGGGTGTGGTCGTTCTTGAAACGGGCGTCGCCGTGCAGCGCGGTGATGGCCGGATTGCCGTCCAGGATGCATTCGTACTTGGCGTGCCGCAGCTCATCGACGCGCGCCTGCTGCTGTGCCAGCAGTTGTGCGCGGTCAATCGCTGGCTCGGTTGCCGCGATGCCACCATCGAACGGACTTTCACGGCGCAAATGGGCGATGTGCGCAGCGCGGATCATGATCTTCGATGGCACGCAGCCAACGTTGACGCAGGTGCCGCCGAGGGTGCCGCGCTCGATGAGCGTGACGCGCGCACCTTGCTCAACGGCTTTGAGCGCTGCTGCCATCGCGGCTCCGCCGCTGCCGATGACGGCGATATGCAGCGCGCTTTCACTGTCACCGGACTTGTCCTTACCACCCAGCCATCCCAGCGCCTGATCGAGCAGGCCAGCCTGCCTTTCAATCGGTGGCGCATCGACGAGCGTTGCCCGATAGCCGAGTCCGGCCACGGCGGCCGTGAGCGTATCTAATTGCGTGCCGTGTTCAGAGACGAGTTGCGCCGTGCCCTGTGGGTAGGACACAACCGCCGAGCGCACGCCCGGCACCTCCTCCAACGCTTCTCGCACGTGTGTCGCGCATGCATCGCAGGTCATACCGGTAATGTTCCATCGGGTCATATGACTTTCATTTTTTTCATTTAGTTTGGGACACGTTGGCGGCCCATGCCGTCAACCCTGTTTGGCGGGGAGGGCGCAGCCGTCTGGCCCACAGCCGCGATTTGCCGGCGAGACGAAATCCCAGATTGACACGCTGACCATCATGGCCAGGCCGACGTAGAGGAGTTTTTCCGCCATCGTGAAGGAGGCGATTAGCACAATCGTTGGCCCGATCATCCCTAAAACGCTGCGCTGC
>JBBRKD010000575.1:0-1557 GCA_038218255.1 Hyphomicrobiales bacterium
CACGCTCATCTGCATCTGGTAGGCCATCTCGTATTGCGAAATACGAGTGGTAATTTCCGGATCCTGATACTTCTCCTCCGCAAAGTGGTTCATCTCGGCAAGGCCATCGAGCATCTTGCGGCGCAGCTCGCGACTCATCCCATCGGGGTTGGACAGGTAAAGAACGGGATCACCCGCTCCACGGAACGGCACGCCCTGATATTTCCCGGGCAGGAAGCCTGCGCCCCAATAGAAGTCGTAGAAAAATTGGCCGCAGCTAGCCTCTTGATCGCGCGACGTCAGCACGACAAAGCCGGGCAAGTTGGCCGATTCGACGCCCAGGCCGTAAGTAAGCCAAGCGCCGATGCTAGGCCGGCCCGGGAGATTGTGCCCGGTGAGGCAGTGGGTGACGGCGGGGGCGTGATTGATCTGCTCGCCGTGCATGGAGCGGATGAAGCACAAGTCGTCGGCGATCGCCGCGGTATGCGGAAGGAGATTGCCCACCCACATGCCGCAGTTGCCCCGCTCGCTGCCGCCCCACGCAGCGGGGAGACAGGGCTTGGCCTTTTGGTTTGCGGTCATTGTTGTAAGGCGAAGACCCCCAATCACGCTGTCGGGAATGTCCTTTCCGCGGAGTTTGCGTAGTTCGGGTTTGTCGTCGAAAAGATCGACGTGCGATGGCCCGCCCGTTTGCATCATGTAGATCACACGCTTGGCCTTGGGCGCAAAATGCGGAAGCCCGGAGAGGCCGGGCAAACTAGCCGCCATGGTTGGGTTAGCACCCAGTAGCGAATGCAGGGCCGGCAGGCCAAGCGTCAGCGCCGATGTGCCAAGAAACCGGCGGCGAGTCATGTTGCGCGCGCGTTCTGTAAGTGGATTCATTTGGTCAACGCTTCGTCAAGGTTCAGGATGAGAAGGGTAACGGTCGTCCAAGCCGCGTGTTCAACCGGGGCCATGCCAGATGCGCGTGGGGCTTCACCCGCGGCAACTAGCTTTTCAGCGTCGATGGGATGGGCGGAAAAGTGCTCACGGGCTTGGTTGAGCAAATTTTGCAAAGAGGCGAGTTCGCGCGGCTCGGGTTCGCGGGCGGTCGCGGCGCGAAACGCTTGGGAAAGCTTCGTGGTGTCGCCGGGAAAAGCAGCCAGACGCGCCGCCCAGACGCGTGCGGCTTCCACGTAGGTGACGTCGTTGAGCGTGGTGAGCGCATGGAGCGGCGTGTTGGTGCGCATAGGTTTCACCGCACACACTTGTCGCGCGGGCACATCGAAGAAGCTCGTCGGCGCGACGCTCCGCCGCCAGAAGGTGTAGAGGCTGCGGCGGTACAATTCGTCGCCTTGGCCCTGGACGTACTTATTTTTTCCAAAGCTCATGTCCTCCCACACGCCGGGTGGCTGGTAGGGCATCACGGGAGCGCCGCCTTGCTTTTCTACGAGCAACCCACTGAGGGCGAGAGCCTGATCGCGGAGCATTCGGGAATCCATGCGCCCCCGTGGACCGTGCGCGAGCAGCGAGTTGTCAGGATCCACCGCTAGCAATGTTGGCGTGGTGGAACCACTCTGGCGATAGGCGCGGCTGGTT
>JBBRKD010000576.1:0-1530 GCA_038218255.1 Hyphomicrobiales bacterium
AGAAAGAGCCAGGCCTTCTGGCCCACGTGAGGCAGGATCAACATGCCGATCCCGGCCAGCGCCAGGCAAGCCGCATGGACCTTGGCGGGGCCGAAGCGGCGCGACAGCGGTATCATCGCGAAGGCCGCGATGACGGCCACGCCATTGAAGAAGGCGGCCATCTCTCCGTTGGCCAGAACAGCCGAATGGAAGCCGGATGAGAGCGGGTCGGAGGTATGATAGATCGAGCGCCCGATCGCATAGACGACATAGCTCCAGTACGCCGCCATGGCGTACCACTGGAGCATGCAGACCCATCCCAAGCGGCGCATGACGGGCGGCATGTCTCGGATCGCGGAGGCGATTTCCGCCAGAATGGCCCCGGCAGACTTGGGCTTTTCCGCGATGAGCGACCGTTCGCCGGGGGTGAGCGGAAGTTCGCGCACCCTCAAGACGGACCATACGATCGTGGCCATCGACAGAACCGCGCCGACGATGAACACCGCCCGGGTGGTGTAGGGGATGTGATGGGCGTCGACCCAGTCCTGCTTCATCCCGGCCCACACCAGCATCGAGGGGGTGAGGAAGGCCAGCATCTGCGCGAGGCCGGTAAACGCCCCCTGCGTCAGGAAGCCGAGCGGGCGCTGATCGGGCTGAAGCCGGTCTGACACGTAGGCGCGATAGGGCTCCATCGTGGTGTTGTTGCCCGTGTCGAGCAGCCAAAGAAGCAGCACTGCGGTCAAGATCGTGCCCGCAAGCGGCATTAGAAAGAGCCCGATCGAACACATCACCGCGCCTGCGAGGAAGTAGGGCGTTCGCCGCCCGAGCGGGCTCAACGTGCGGTCGCTGAGAGCCCCGATCACGGGTTGCACGATGAGCCCGGTGAGCGGGCCGGCCAGCAGCAGCAGCGGCAACCGGGCCTCGTCCGCCCCCAGATAGCTGTAGATCGGGGCCATGTTGCCCTGCTGCAGCCCGAAGCTGAACTGAAGCCCCAGAAAGCCCAGGTTCATCTCGAGAATGCGACGCAGGCTGAGCCGCGGTTTGACATTGGGGTCGAGCACCGCCGGCATCCTCCGAGCCGGTCTTCGCCAGCCTGTGCAGAGGAGTGTAGGGCTAGCGCGGTGCGGCGGACAATCCGCACCGATCCGCTCCCGCGTGCGTCTTCACCCAGTGCGCCAGGTCACGACTGCGGACGGTGAGTTTGCGATGAGGAAACGAGCGCCATGCCGGTGGAGTTGGGGATCATCGAGGGGTTCTACGGAAAGCCGTGGACCTGGTCGGAGCGGGCCGACGCCGTCACGTTTCTCGCGCCGCATGGGTATGTCTTCTATCTTTACGCTCCGAAGGCCGACGACCTCCTGAGGGAGCGGTGGCGGGAGCCGCTTTCCGACGACGAGATCTCCAAGCTGTCGGCATTCGGCGGCATGTGTCGGCGATCCGGCGTGCGTTTCGGCGTCGGGCTTTCCCCCTTCGAACTGCATGACAACTTCGATGCCGCCGGGCGTGAGGCGCTCTCGGCCAAGCTGGTCGCGCTGGACGAAGCGGGGGTGG
>JBBRKD010000577.1:0-1528 GCA_038218255.1 Hyphomicrobiales bacterium
AATCAATTCGATCAGGTCGTTCTTGAAGACGACCGCTCCGGGCGTGAGCGCGAGGTTTTTTCCGACCTCGAACGCCGACTTGTCCACCTGCGAGGGCCAGCCCTCGTTGTAGATGACGTCGTTGATCAGGTTGGTGATTCCTCGCACCGCGCTGGCGCCGCCGGTCTCGAGGAATTTGCGAATCGCCGCCGGGTTGATAATTGTGTTGGTCGGCGCCAGCGCGTCGTTGAGCACCGCGGCCAGGAACTTCGCGCGCGCGTTGTCATCCTCCGCGCCGTGGGTCTCGTCGATCCACGCATACACCTGCCGGCAGCCCGCCAAATACACCTGCAGTAAGCCACCGTAGAGCGGCATCTTGGCCCAGGCTGGATCCATGAAACGGCGATCCCCACGCTCCGGCATAATCTTCGATTTGCCCTGCAGAATGTTGGCCGTCTCCTGCACAAATTTCGCGTAGTGCTCGACGACAAGTTGCGGCTTCTGGAGTGCCTCGTTCAACGCCCCGCCCAAGACCCTGAGCAAATCCTTCCCGCGGATGTTTACCATCGGATTCGGGCCGAGGATGCGCTCGGCGGTCTGGGCGCCAATGTCTGCGAAATCCACGGGGTCGGGTTTAGGCGGGCCACCAGCCTCGGCCGCCGCGGGGTCCGCGGCTGCGTCCGGGACCGGGGCGGCCTTCTTTTTTCTCTTCTTGGCGGGCATGATGAATTCTTCTCGTCGTCGGTGTGGGCGGTTGGCCTCAGGCCTTGGTGTAAAGCATGGCCAGTGACTCGGCGACAAACGCGGGTCGCTCCTGTCCTTCGATCTCCATCGTGTTTTTCGTGGTGAGCAGGATCCGTCCGCCTCCTTTGTCGTCGGCAAAGATCATCGCGACGTGCAGCCGCAGCCGTGAATTCACCGGCACCGGTTGGACAAAGCGCACTTTGTTCAGGCCGTAGTTTGTGGCTTGGAGCACGCCCTTGGGCAGCAAGCCAATTTGGAATTGCAGCAGGGAAACCATCGAAAGCGTTAGGAACCCATGTGCGATGGTGGTTCCGAACGGGCCTTCCTTGGTCGCGCGTTCGACATCGACGTGGATCCATTGGTTGTCGCCGGTGACCTCGGCGAATTTGTTGATGCGTGCCTGGTCAATCTTGAACCAATCGGACACGCCAACTTCCAGGCCGATAAATTCGTTGAGGGTCTCGATGGAGTAATTTGAGGGAGGCATGGCGAAAAGGTTGGCGGGGATGGACGGCGGGTGGGGGAACCGGGTCGAATAACGGCAAACTAGTGGTCGCCCGGCGTTATGGCCAAGTCAAAATGGCACGATGGCTGAAGGTTGGACGCTTTTTGGTTTTACATTGCCGCACCGCACGCGCAAGTGTCCCGCCTACCCCCTATGCCCGACCCCCGCACCATTGGACGCCTTTTTCTGGCGCGTACCGAACTTACCCCGAACGACAACGCCATCGGGTGGATGGCGAACGGGGAGCCCCGTTTTCACACGTTCCGCGAGTATCGGGAGACGGTGGAGCCGCTTTCCCTC
>JBBRKD010000578.1:0-1528 GCA_038218255.1 Hyphomicrobiales bacterium
GTAAGGCCGAGCATCTGCGTGAGGTACGACATCGTGCTTTCACCACCGTAGTTCTGCCAGTTGGTATTGGTGATGAAGCTGACGGCGGTATTGAACGCCAGATCGGGCGCCACGGCCGATTGCTCGGCCGGGTTAAACGGCAGCCAAGCTTGAAGCCGTAATAGGGCGTAAAGAATGAGGAAGCCGACGGCGTGGAAAAGCAACATGGCGACCGTATAGGTCAGCCAATGCTGTTCGCGCTTTTCATCGATGCCGCCAACCCAATAGAGCCCGTGCTCGACCGGCCGCAGCACGGGCGATAGAAACGTGGACTCGCCGTTGAAGACGCGGGTCATGTACCAGCCGAGCGGCTTCACAAGCGCTGCGACGATGGCGCAATACAGCAGAATCTGAATCCAGCCGATGAATGTCATGATCGTGAACCTTTCAGAACCGCTCGGGCCGCAACAGGGCGTAGGTCAGGTAAATCAGCAGCGCCGCGGAAACGAGGCCGGCGAGTCCGTAGTCGAATGTCATGGCCGTTCTCCTCAAAGCCGTTCGCAGGCATAGGCGTAGCCCACCGCCAATACGAAGAAGCCGAGGCCGATGGCCACCATGAGGATGTCCTGCATTTGAATGCTCCTTCAGCAATGGAACTCGAAAATGAGCAGCCAATGCCTCCGCGGAGGTGATGGCTCGATGCACGTCAATTGCCCGAAGAACATTTTGTCCCGTGCACGTGGCGACTAGGTGCCACCGGGGGCATATGTTTTCGAGATGCGCGCAAGACCAACGATATAAGAATCTCATATAGACGTCGGCGCAGCGACGCGACGCGATCGGCCACCCATCTTTATACGGCGGCTATAACGTAGCGCGTTCGATCATCTCGTTTCCTTATGCGGTTTGCGCCACCTTTGTGACGCGGTTGATCGTGACCGCGTGCCTGAGTGGACTCGTCCATGTTATCTTTTCCGGGACGCGGCGAACCGCTGGATCGACTGGGGAACCGAATTCAGCTCACCTCGGCTCCCAGCCGCGCGCTGGTCGACGACATCATCACGACCGCTTGCCCACGCTTTTCGTCGCTCAAAGCCGCAGGAAAGGCCGGACAATTCGACGAGTGGTGCAGGTCCGAGGCCTGGATCGACGCAGCCGGCGCACTCGTTTTGCTGGAGTTGCCCGCCTGGTCTGTTCGCCGGATCGTTCGTGACGACAACATATGGCTGTGTTCGCTGTCGCGGATGCCGGGTCTGCCCGCCGAACTCGACGATATCGTCGAGGCGAGCCACGAGAACTTGCCGCTTGCGATCCTTGCATCCTTGGTCGAGGCCAAACGCCAGGTCAGCAACGCAAAGACTGCGACACGGCAGTCGTCATCGACCGGTACGACGGAGCGTCACCGGATCTGCTGTGACAATTTTTGAGGAGGACCGGGTCGGCGACTACTTCGCCGATCAGTCCGCTACATGCGCCTCGCGCGCGTGGGCGTCGCCAATGGGCGTGCCCTTCAGGGTTGGCAGGAACATGCGGCACAGCACCGGGATCA
>JBBRKD010000579.1:0-1523 GCA_038218255.1 Hyphomicrobiales bacterium
GTGTTCGAACGCCGCCTTGATCGGGGCGAACCGGCAAGAGCCGGCGACCGCATCCGTCGCGAGATCGACTTTGATCCCGATCTCTGGGTGGTCAACCTCGAACTGCGCTCCGGCGATATCGGCATCAGCCTGGTTTAGGACGTCATCCTGCCATGCGACTTACCGTCCTTCAGGTCCCGTCGGCATCGGCTACCGCAATAATCGCCGCGGCCGGGAGTTCGGGGCGTTCGGCATAGCGTTTCGCGAGGCCGGCGCAGACCATGAGCTGGATCTGATGGAACAGCATCAGCGGCAGCACGATCAGACCGATAGCTTGCCCGGCAAACAGGATATTGGCCAACGGAATGCCGCTCGCCATGCTTTTCTTGGAACCACAGAACACGATGGCGATCTCGTCTTCCTTGGAAAATCCGAGACGACGGCTGGCGACAGTGGTGATGACCAGCACGATGGCCAGCATAACGGTATCAAGCACGATCACCAGTATGAGGCTCTGCCAGCTCAGCTGCGACCACACCCCCGCCACTACGCCCTCGCTAAACGCGGCGTAGACGATCAGCAGGATCGAGCCGCGATCGACCAGCGAGGTGATCGTCTTGTGCGTCAGAAGCCACTTGCCCAATATAGGGCGGGCCAACTGCCCCAGCGCGAACGGCAGCAACAACTGCAGGGAAATATCTTTCAGGGCGGCGAGTGAAAAGCCGCCGCCGTGCGTGGTGAGCAAAAGCGCGACCAGTACCGGTGTGAGGATAATGCCCGCCAGATTGGAAACCGAAGCGCTGCACAGCGCCGCCGACACGTTGCCGCGCGCGATCGAGGTGAACGCGATCGACGATTGCACCGTCGAGGGCAGCAGCGCGATGAACATCAGCCCGAATGCCAGGTTTGGCGCCAGCCACGGACGGGAAAGCGCGACAATGCCCAGGCCGACAAGCGGGAACAGCATGAAAGTTGCGGCAAACACCAGTCCCTGCAGGCGCCAGTGCATGATGCCGGCCAGGATCGCCTGCGGCGACAGACGGGCCCCGTAAAGGAAAAACAGCAGGGCCACGGCCAGATAGGTGACATAGCCCATGATCTGGGCCGACGCGCCCCGGGCGGGGATGAAGGCGGCGACGATCACCGTCGCCATCAAGGCCAGCACATAACCGTCCACGGGCAGGCGCGAGAGGAGTTTTGACAGCACGGCTAACAACCCCGGAACGGCTGTATGCCGCTATCACACTTGCTCGACGCCGCCCAGACTCTCTCGCCGCGCGTGGGCGCAAAAATTTGCGCTCCCTCAAGTGTCGGCGCGCCGTTTGATGCGGTCGAAATCGACTAACTGCTAGCCCGCCCGGCGCGCCCCGATCCGGGCAAGGGCCTCGATGGCGTGGTCGATGACCGGGTTGCTGGTCGGCACCGAAGCCGCAATGCGGCGATCATTGCCGGTATGAGGCCGGTATTCGGGCTTGTTGAGATCGAGCAGGTTGACGTCGCCCCGCCACGAACTCATCAGGTAAGCCATGGCATCGGTGCTGACG
>JBBRKD010000580.1:0-1516 GCA_038218255.1 Hyphomicrobiales bacterium
CTGACCCGCGTCAGGGACATTAGGGAGCAGGTCGTGACGCAGGGAGCGACCGAGGACGTTCCCGAAGCTGTCCGCGAAGATGCCTTGGGCAGCGCAATCTGGCGCGTTGCTGGCGAGGTGCTCCAGCCCATTGCCGGCGACCAGACCGGCGCCATCGCGGTGGAAGTCGGCAAGGCGCTGGCCGACATCGTCAGAGCCAACCGCCGCGTTGGCTGGCAGAACGACGCCGATATTGAAAACGCCATGCGCAACGCGATGGATGATTATCTGTACGACGAGATCAAGGGCCGAAAGGGAATGTTTGGCCTCGACGTCGATGTCATGGACGCGCTGATCGACCGTGCCATTGCGATTGCCAAAAGGCAGTTGGCGGAATGACGGGCACAGTGCGCTTGGGCATCGAGGAGGTGCCGTTCACGCTGGTGCGCAGCGATCGCCGCACGCTTGGCATTACGGTCAATCCCGACAGCAGCGTGACCGTGACCGCGCCCGACGATGCGTCGCTGGAGGCGATCCTCGATCGATTGCACCGACGCGGCTCATGGATACTGCGGACCCGCCGTGACTTTGATGCGCTGCGGCCACGGACGCCGCCCCGACAATATCTGAGCGGCGAAACGCATTGGTTCCTGGGCCGGGAATACCGGCTTTTGGTAGAGCCCGACCGCCCCCTGGGCGTGACCCTGACCGCGACCAATCTTATCGTTGGCGGCATCGTCCCGGCCGAACCGGGCCGCGTGCGCAACCGGGTGCAAAACTGGTATCAGCGCGAAGGCCGCAAGGTGATGAGCGCTCGGTATCGCGAGATCCTGCGAACATTTCCATGTGCCGGCCGACAGCCAAGCTTGATTGTTCGGCCGATGGAAAAGCGATGGGGCAGCCTTACGCCAGGGGGCCGTTCGCTGATCCTCAATCGGCGCCTGGCCGAGGTTGACGTTCGATTGATCGACTATGTCGTGGTGCACGAACTCTGTCATTTGCTGCATGCCGACCACGGACCGAAGTTTATTAATTTGCTAGCGGAACGAATGCCGGACTGGAAAGCGCGTAAAGATCGCTTGGAACGGCAGATGCGATAATCCACTATTCTTGTCAGCGTCAGCTTGCAGCGCATTTTTCTCGACTTGCGTTTCACGAATAGGACGCAAGTGATTGCCGTTCGGGGGTGAACTTGTGAAGATTGAAGACCTTCAAGCTGTGTCGCGAGCGCACGCTCATACTCAGGGGACGCTCGCAGCATGACGCAGCCGATCGACGACATTCTCGCCATATTGGCCAAGCGCGATATCGAAATTGGAGATGTCATCGATGAGGGCTCGCGCCCCGAAATCGGGCAGGTGCTCGAAGGCGAGACGATCTACACCACGTCAGTTGCCAATGTTTTAGGTCCCGAGGGCGATCAGCCACAGATGGGCACCGTTGATGGCGGTGACTATCGGCTCGAAGAGGTCAAAGGATTACTCGAAAACATCATCGGGTCCATCGCTTCGAACGATAATGCCAAAGGCCGCAAAAT
>JBBRKD010000581.1:0-1510 GCA_038218255.1 Hyphomicrobiales bacterium
CTCGGGGCTTCGACCTGGAAGTCGCCCGCCAAGCCGCCCGAACTGCTACCGGCTAGAATGACCAAGCTGCCGGGTGGGATTCGCACCCACTGAAAACCAGCGCCTTTGCACGGCGCACACCACAGAGACACAGAGACACTGAGAAGTTAAAGAGTTTGGGAGAAGCCTCAAGCGTCGAATTCACCCGATTTGGCCTTTCTCTGCCTTTGGCATTTTCTCTGTACCTATGTGGTTAAACGCATTTGTTATGGGTGCCTTGGCTTAACTTGATTCCTGGGGGTAACGGTGCGTTAGCCCCAGGAATCGGAGCACCTCACTTCGGGGCTTGGCTGGTCCATTTTGACCATCGCTCGCGGCCGCGCTCGACAAGGATCAGGAAGGCCGGGACCAGGATGGGGCGGACGACGAAGGTGTCGAGCAGCACGCCGAAGACCAGGGCGAAGCCGAGATGCACCAAATCCTGCATCGAGCTGGCGAGGAGCGAGGCGAACGTACCGGCCATGATCAAGCCGCAGCTCGTGATGATGCGTCCGGTCTTGACAAGGGCAACGTGGATTCCTTCGACGGTGCCAAGCTTGGGTTGCTCTTCATGGATGCGCGACAACAGGAAAATGTTGTAGTCCTCGCCGACTGCCACCAGGATCGCGAACAGAAAAATCGGCACCTTCCAGTCGAGGCCGACGAAGTTGTCGGGGTCGAGCCAGGCGAAGAAAAGCATGGCGGCCCCGAGCGTGACGAAGTAGCTGAACAGAACGCTGGCGATCAGGTAGAGCGGTACGACGATGCTGCGCAAGAGCAATATCAGGATTGCCAGCACGCAGCCGGTCACGAGGATCTGAATGCGCGTCTCATCGTGGCTGGTCACGACGCGCAAGTCGCGCATGCTTGCGGTCGGGCCGGTGTAGTAGATGCGGGCTTGCTTCAGGTCGTCGGGCAATTCGGCCTTCAGGTCTTTCTCGAAATGATTGAGCCAGGCAGTGCCCTGGCGTGAGAGGGGATTGAGCTGCACCGTCACTTCCATGCGCGTCACCTGATTTCGCAGGTCGCCGGTGCTGCCGACATAGTAGTGCACCACCGCTTCCTCCAGTTGGCCGAGGTCAGCGGATGGGATGCTGCGGAGCAGTCGATTGGCGCTGGGGCTGGTGCCAAGCGGGCGTGTCAGCGTGCGGAGGTCGGCGAGCTGGAGGCGGTCGCGATTTTTGAGAAGCTGATTGGTCACCGTGTCCATGAGGTCCTCGCCCTTGCCGCCGACGGTGGCGAAGTCGCCGCCGGGCAGATAGAGGAGAACGGTTACCGTGCCGGTGGCGCCGGCGGGAAAATGCTCCGCGAGAACCTTTGTGCCCGCCAGGCTCGGGGAATTCGGCGGCAGACGGCGGAGCAGATCGTAATCGACATTATCCGATTGCAGAATCCCCCAGACGGCGAGCGGCATCATCAGCAAGATCGTCACAATCCAGATCGTGCCGGGCCAGCGCACCAGGGCGTGCCCCAGCGTATCCCAGGAGAACCA